>JALSPS010000076.1 GCA_026985835.1 Candidatus Kaiserbacteria bacterium | reverse complement strand
AATTGTAACAACATCCGCATCGCGAACCAAATCCTCAGGAGAATCTCTAAATTCTCCATCAAGCTCATTATTTATAAAATCATTTTCTTTTACATCAAAATACATTATTTTCATTTCAAAGCCCTTTTTCATTATTTCCGCAACTCTCGTGCCTATTCGTCCGGCACCTAAAACTCCAAGAGTTTTTCCTTTTAAGTCGGTGCCCAAAAAAAGCATCGGTTCCCACCCTCTATACTTTCCGGCGCGAGCAAATTTATCAGCCTCAACAATTCTCTGAGTAATCGCGCAAATAAGCCCGACGGCATGCTCTGCCACCGTATCTGTAAGAACCCCGGGAGTATTTGTAATTGTAATTCCTCTTTCTTTTGCTTCATCCAAATCAATATGCCCGAAACCAACAGAGTATGTTGAGAAGATTTTCGCATTTGGAGCAGCGTCAAAAATATCCGAATCTATTTTATCGGTTAAAAGCGGGATAACGGCGTCAGGATTATGTTTCTGTAGTTCTTTTATTAATTCTTTTTTGGTAAGTACCCCGTCTTTTTGACTAATCACAATTTCAAAATTTTCATTCTCAAGCTTTTTGATACCAGAATCCGGAATTTGTCTTGTTATATAAATTTTCATATTTTTTATTTAATTATTTAAATTGATAATAACTTTATTTTAACATATTTTTACAAAAACTTACCCTGTGTATCTTTGATAATCCATACTCTTTTATCGCATCTCTATGCGCTTTTGTGCCATAACCTTTGTTAGCTTCAAAAGCATAAAATGGAAATTTAACTGCTTCTAATTTCATAAATTCATCTCTAGAAACCTTTGCATAAATTGACGCAAGAGCAATGGTAAATTCTTTTTCATCTCCTTTTATAATGGTTTGCTGATTTTTATATTTTTCCGGCGCAACCAACCCGCCATCAAGTCTAATTTCAAAATCATCTGAATTTAAATTTTTTTCAGCTTTTTGTAACAATTCAGATATTGCTTTTTTAATAGAAGGGACAATTCCAATCTTATCAATTAACGAAGAGTCTTGAAAAGAAACCTCAAAATAAACATCCTCCAATTCCCTCATCCATTTATACCACTCATATCGCTTTTTCTCTGATAATTTTTTTGAATCTCTGAATGATTCTCGTCTTAATTTATCAATTTTATCAATTGACTCCTTTTTTATCGCGCACAATCCAACAACTACCGGTCCGGCAAGCGGACCCCTTCCAACCTCATCAATTCCTATTATATACTTCGCGCTCATAAATTTATTCTAACACAAACTTTTATGATATAATCTCGGTATGAATACGCAAACAAATCCTAAATTTATACACTTGCATACTCATTCACATTACTCTCTATTAAACGCATTACCAAAAATACCCGAACTCATAGAAGCCGCTAAAAATGACGGGCAAACCGCTCTTGCTTTAACAGAAGACGGTAACCTATACAGCGCAATTGAATTTTACAAAACCGCAACAAAAGAAGGAATAAAACCGATAATAGGAGTTGATTTATATATTGCCCCCAGAACTCGCTTTGACAAAGAGCACAAAATAGACAATTACACAAAAAGACTTGTATTATTGGCAAAAAATAAATCAGGCTATGACAACATTATAAAAATAGTTACCTATGCGTTTTTAGAAGGTTTTTATTATCGTCCTCGCGCAGATTTTGAGTTACTCAAGAAATATGGCGCCGATACAATTGCCATACTTCCATCGTTTTCCGGAGCTCATACCGAACACTTAAAGAACAACGATATGGAAAAAGCAAAAGAAATTACAAAGAAATATAAGGATATTTTTCAAGAAAACCTGTACTTTGAAATAACTCATCATCCGGAAATTATCGGGCACCGTGAACTGCAAGACCAAATTAAAAATTTGGCAAAAAAATCAAACATTCCCCTTGTCGCGGCACAAGATGTTTATTATATGAAAAAAGAAGATAATCTAGCGCGCGAAATGGTTCGCGCAATAGGAAGAGGAACCCAGCTTCTTGGAGATGAGATTGATA
>JALSPS010000075.1 GCA_026985835.1 Candidatus Kaiserbacteria bacterium | reverse complement strand
CTCTTTCCATTTGTTCCCCCGGTCTTTTGACAATTTACGATAAAACTTATAAAAAGCAAGTGTTTTATCTCAGTTCCTCGTCAAGATTTACAACACGGGATAACTCCTCAAGACTGGTAATACCCTCAAGCACTTTTACGATACCGTGCTCCGCCATTCTGCGGATACCTTGTGGAAATGCAGCCTGCCATATTTCAAGCTCTGTTGGGTTATGGCGAACAACCTCTTCAACTTGATTATCCATTAAAATCGCTTCCAGAATTGCAATTCTTCCTTTATATCCAATTCCGGCGCATTTCTCGCACCCAACCGGCTCCCACATTATCTCTCTGTTTTGAGGCAGGGCGTCGGGACGCGGAATTTTTTCTAGAATTCTATCTATTGTTTGTTTTGCGTCTCCGGTTATTGGGACAGCCTTTTTGCAATGTTGGCATAAACGCCTTGTGAGACGCTGCGCCATTGAAACATTTACAGATGAGCCGATAATTTCAGGTTGTATACCCATATCTATAAGTCGAGGAAATGTTCCGGCGGCGTTATTTGTATGTAGAGTTGAAAATACCAAATGACCGGTAAGGGCGGCATGTACTGCAGTTTCAGCAACTTCATGATCGCGAATCTCACCAACCATTATTATGTCAGGGTCTTGTCGTAACAAGGCTCTTAGACCGCTTGCAAAAGTATAATTATTCGTAATTTGGGTTTGGACAATTCCGTCAAGATGATATTCAATAGGATTTTCAAGAGTAATTATTTTTACTCCCGGTTTATTTACCGCTCTCAAAAATGCATAAAGAGTTGTTGTTTTACCGGAACCTGTTGGACCTGTATTTAAAATCATTCCATTTGGCTTTTTTATTTCACGCAAAAACATATTCATTAAAAATTCATCCATACCGAGCTCTTCTAGCGAAAGCCCGATTCGCTTAGGGTCAAGAATACGCATAACAACCGTTTCCCCATAAGCTCCCGGAATCAAAGAGGAACGAATTTCTATCTCTTTTTCTCCGACATGAATACTAAATCTTCCATCTTGAGCTCCAGAATTAACATTTAATTTCATTCCGGAAAGCAATTTTAATCTTGATAAAATAAGTTTGTATGATGGATGGTCAAAATCAATAACATCCGTAAGAACTCCATCTAGCCTATATCGTAAGCGAACAACTTTTTCTTCCGGCTCTATGTGAATATCTGACGCATCAAGCGCAAGGGAGCCGGCAATTATCCCTTCTAATAATCTTGAGGTGTGATGTGTTTGTTTTGAACTTATTGCGGAGAGAAGACTTCCTTGAACATCATCAATTGTGTTTAAGTTGTTCGCCATATTCTGAAGCTCTTCTTCCGATATATCCAAAACCCCGCCTTCTGAGGCTGTTGCGTGAGAAAGGTCTTTATAGTGATCCCAGGCATGCTCCAGGCTTGCTGTTGATACAATAAACCTCTTAACAATGTAGCCAAGTTTTTCAAGCTCTTTTAGCTCCAGGAGCGAATCGCTTCTCTCCGGCGCGCGCATTGCGACAAAAATTCTTTTACCAACCTTTTTAAAAGGCGCAATTTCAGCTTTTCTGGCTCTATCTTCCTCTATTAGTCTAAGAGCATTTGTGTCTATCGCAAGACGGGTTAGGTCAACATACTGAATTCCATATTTATTAGAGAGCATTTGAGCGAGTTCCTCTTCTTCTTTTTTATACAAGTCGGATAATCTTGCATTGCGTTTTTCTTCATCAAAGTGTATTGTCATACTTACATTGTATCATAATAAGAAAGTATTATGAAAAGAGTTGTGGAGAAAAATAATTTATCATATATTGCCGGTGAGGTCTTGGAATTAATGAAAGATACAAATATAAATTTATGTTTCCTCAAAGGAGATTTGGGCGCCGGAAAAACAACATTTGCACGCGAAATCGCAAAAAAACTTGGAATTAAAGAAGGTATTACAAGTCCGACATTTAACATAATGAAAACTTATAAAATACCGAAGGGTTACCAGAAGAATTTTATTCATATTGATGCTTATAGGTTAGGAGAAGGGGATGATTTAGGATTTGATATAAAAGATATGTTGGATGACAAGAGCAATATGATTTTTGTGGAATGGCCGGATTATATTTCTGGTTTAAAAGATATTGACAGAATTGAGGTTGAAATTTTGCATACTGATGATTTAGAGAAAAGAATTTTTAGAATTTTAAATAAATAACCCCCGGAAAGGCTTCGCCTTTCCGGGGGGGTTAATAAACATCTTACCATTGAGGATTGAATGTCGGGTCATTACAGCCTTTCAAGCGATTTGCATAGCTTCTTGTTGTTTTATACCAATATCCAGTCGGAGTTGAAAGCTTCCAATACTTTAATATCTGATCCACATACTTTGCTTGGAAACATCTTACCGCTTGTTCTGTTTCAAGGTCAAATACAGAATCTGGGGTTCCGGCAAAGCAGGCTTGCTCGGCAAGAAATGCTTCAATTTTTTTCACCTCAGGTCCTTTTGAACCAACCTTTAGATATTGTCTAAATACCGGACACTGCATACGCGTTGGAGGATTTGTGATAGTTGTCTTAGAAGTTACATTTGAATATTCATTTATTTTTGGAGTCGGAGTTTTTGGGGCCTGAGAGAGTACAGCCTTATTAAGAACTACAAGCTTTGCATCTGCTCGCGCTCCAACACAAGACAAAGTATATGTATAAATTCCAGGCTTGGTAAATATAGGGGTTATTGCCGTTGAAACATTTCCGGTACCCTCCATTTCAAGGCTGTTTAATCCATATCCTGAGAGAATGCATTTACCGTTACCTTGCCAATTTATGCGTGATTGACCACCAACATAAACGGGGTTTGGGACAAGGCTTATTTTAGCAAGAGGCGGTAAGGTGTCGGTCAAGGATGTTTGCTTACCTGAGCTAAACCATGAGTAATTTTGTTCGGTGTCTGGTTCTTGTGGCTGGTTATTTGTATGAACTGTTTGATTAGTTGTTGTTGCATTTTCTGTTTTTTCAGGATTAACTGTAAACTCAACCGAGTCTTTACAGCTTTTCCCCACATAACCGCTTACAAGTATTGATGCTCTGTATTTACCAGGCTTGGCAGGGCGCAGAATTACAGAGTCTTCTTTTGGTACTTTACTCAAGGTTTTTGTGCCACTTCCAATTGAGTATTTTATATCTATATTTTTTATTGCAATTCCCGGAGATGCCGACCACTTTATTTTAATTGGTGTTTTAATGGTTGCTTCTTTTAAATCGGCGGTTATAGCGCACTTTGGCTCGTAAATTCGCCTTTCTTGACGCTGAGCGGCTTGTCTTTGCGCGAGCGCTTGTTGCATTTGCGCTTGATTTGCTCTTTGCATAGCCAGGCGTCTTTGCATAGCCAGGCGTCTTGCGGTTTCGGCTTCTTGTTGCTTGAGTTTTTTTAGAATTTCAGCTTTTTTCTTCTCGTAAGCAGTTTGTTGTTTTTGAAGAGCCTCTTGCATTTTCCTTTGTTGGTCGGTAAGCGCTTTTTGCATCCTCGCACGTAACATCATTTGAAATTCTGCGGATGTCATACATTTAACAATGCCATTTGAGCGAACCGGATATTTCCCCGCGGAACAACCTAATGTGTTTGGAGGAGGAGGGGTTTTGGGATTTTTATTTGGCAGATGGTTCTGTGGAGGCAGAGGAGTGGCTTGAGGATTTTTACTGGGAGGAGACTTTGGGCCCTTGCGCGTTGGATCCTGCTCTGGATTTCGTACAGGAGGAGGGGCTGGAGATTTTTGTTCGGTGGTTAAATTTATACTTCCTGATTTATTAGAGCCAGTCCCAATTCCAAACCAGTCGGATACGGTATTCTTTGCTTTATTATAAGCAAAATACATCCCACTACCGATAACGCCGGTTTTAATTGCCGTTTTTCTAATACTTATGCCATTCTTTTTTCGTCCTATAAGGGCTTTTTTGGCAACTTGCTTTATTTTCGGGGCAGTCTTTTTGATACTGCTGGCAGCTTTTCTTATAATACCTGGTTTTTGTGAGCTAGCTAATTTATCGGTTACTGATTTTTGTGCTACCTCCTGCGCTATTTCTTCTGCTGGTTTTTTACTCTTACCAAACCAGT
The DNA here is from genome assembly GCA_026985835.1 of Candidatus Kaiserbacteria bacterium. GTDB lineage: Bacteria > Patescibacteriota > Minisyncoccia > Phycocordibacterales > UBA2100 > S143-145. The sequence continues at coordinate 4,783 of JALSPS010000075.1, read as the reverse complement.
TTTTTACCCTTTGCCATAAATTTTGTTTAGGCACAGTATTATTTGTTTTTTTCATTACTGCGGGTAACTCGCTCGGTCGTTTTCCGCTAACAATCATCTGTGCGGTTTCCGCTGAGTTTTTTGATCCACTTTCTGTACTTAGCTGGGTTAATGAAGCACCAGGCCTCGCGCTTGTTTCTGTGGTTTTTATTACTTTTGAATCACCCCCATAGCCAAGTGGTTTTGGTGGGGCCGGTTGTTCTATAATTCGGGTAGGCTGTCTTAACGCTGGCCTTTCTACTTCAAGTTTTGGTCTTGGTGCTTTAACTGAGATACGATTTGCTCTCACAGCTCTGGATACAATTTTTTCAGCTCCTTCTGTAGCAGTTTTTGTGCCGGCGCCAAGTAGCGTTTTCGAAACTTTTACAACAGGTGATAAAAGTTTTTTTCCGGCAAAGGTAAGCAATTTGCCACCCGAGAAAAATGATGCTGTATCCTCAAGGGTGGAAGCTGGAGTGATTGCATTAATGTCACCTTGAGCAAAATTGGATTCAGCAAATGATCTTTTTTCCTTATCTCCTGAGATGTATAGTTTAGCATCGCGCTTTTTAATTGGTGAATAGGAATCATGACTGTCAGTAAAATAGATGATTGATTTTTCTTTAAATGATATTTTATTCTTTAATGCGTCTATTTTATTCTTTAATGCGATGGCCCTTTTTGAGCGAATGCCCCACCATTTTTCATAACGCGGCAAATCAGCATATTCTTGCATCGCTTTTTGCAATTCTTTTTTTGCTTCTTGTCTCTCATATCTTAATACTGAAACCGCCATCTTCACTTCTTCAGGGGCATTCCAATTATGCAAATCTTGATCAATTGGGAAATTAATTTTATTTAAATTGTTTTGGATTTTTTTAAGTCGGTCTTCAACCTTTGTTGGTCCAGGCTCTGCCCAATCCCACACTTTACCAGGGTTAGTAAACCCAAGCTTTTCTTCGTAGTGTTTCGGTTTTTTTGGTTTTTTCGGTTCTTCGGGTTTTGGTCCGCATAAAATCCAGCAGTTATTATATTTTTTTAGCTTTCTTTCATAGTCTGCGCGCGCTTTTTCATAATCACTTAACTCATCGTCATATTGCGCAAGTTGGAGTTTTGCAATCCTTGTCTTGCATTCGGTATCGTTTCCGCAGGATTTGTATCTTTTCTCTATTGCAGATTCTTCTTTTTCTGAACCCAGTTTCTGATATGCCAGTCTTAAAACATTTCTTCTTTGTGTTTCAAGCTTTTCTATCTCTTTCTTTTTGTTGTCTGTATTTTCTTGCTTTTCTGTCTTTCTTAGTTCTTGTTTTGCTTTGTCAATTTTTTCTTGAATTTTATCAATTTGATCAATGTCAATTTTTTTAACCTCCTTATTGACTTGCCTTGATAATATTTTTTGAAAACCTTCGCACCATGGAGGAGTGTCTAGTGTCGTATCTGAGCAGATATTTAAACATTGTGCCGAAAATTTGTATCTATATTGCAAATTTTCACAAGAATTCGCCAGCGCCTCCTTTTCCTTTCTAAGTTTTGATGCTTTTGTATCCCTTATCTGTTCTGAATAGTTATGACACCAGGACGGTTTCTGTAAATATGTATTATTACATACGGCATAACACCCTGATGTATGAGATTTTCTGTATGTTTCATTATTACATTCTCCTAAAAGGTCTTTTTTTTGGTCGGTTGATAGGTATTTTAGGGGATCCTTTTCTTCTTCTTTTGGATATTGCTCATAGGCAGATGAGAATTTTTGGCACCATGATGGCTTATCTTTTAGTTTGTATGTGTCGCATTTACTTTTGCATTTGACTTGCTCTATGGTGTTAAGTCCGGATTCTGAGCATAATTGCTCTGTGGTTTTTTTACCCTCGCACCATTTTAGGCCTTCTCTGTATCCGGATTCTGCTTTATATGATTTTGCTCCTGGACAACAATTGTCAATCAAAAACTGAGGTATTGGACTTTTCGGGTTTTTGCACATTGTGCTTACAAGCTCATCTTCTTTTTCGTTTGACTGGTCAGCAACCTCAAAACATTCTTTTGCATCTTTTTTGCCTTTTATATATTTTATCTTTGATTCAACTGCTCTTTTTAATAATTTAAATTGTGAGACATATTGGGGGGTAAATACGGCTCCGTAAGGGCTAGCTTTGGATTTTAGATTATAAAATCTCTCGGGATCTTTAGGGTTGCTTGAGTTAAGAGAACTCCACTCTGCTTTACGACGCGCAAAAGCCTCTTGAAGAGCTTGTTTTGTTGTATTAGAAGGATTTTGCAATCTGGAGAATACATTCTTTTGTTGCTCATCTATATATTTATTAAAACTACTTGTTAATCTTGTCAGAATTTTGTTTAAAATATCAGAGGCGAGTGAGCAAGATAAACCTTTTTTAATTTTGATTTGATTTATCGATGCTTTTGCGCGCAACATAAAGACGGTTAAATTGTTTGAATCCAGCGCTTTTTCCGCATCAAGGGCGCTTTTGATTGATAACTTAGCATTTGAAGGTAAGTTATTCTGCATTTTTGCAAACAGTTTTCTTATTTTTTTTATATCTTTCTCATTTTCATATGCAAAAAGCAATACATTTGTAAAACACATTTTTTTGATAGCTTTATCCGTCGCATTCTTTTCCGGTTTTATATCGCATCTGGATAACTTTTGAGCTAGATCTTCTCCGAGGTATCTATATTTATCAAAGGTTGAATATGTTGAGGCAAATTGTTTGTCTTTTTCTATTGCGATATTTGCTCCGAGTCCGAAAAGTGCGATAATCGCAAGAACTCCCAAAATGGTTTGCGCGACAAAACCAAAATTAAAATTAGAGTATTTCATAAAAATATATTGCTTAGTAATGTATCAATGATACTACATTTATTTCTTTATAACATCATACATATGTGGATATTTACCGGCTTCTCATATTGGATATAATTTGTGCTACAATCAGTTTATGGAAGAGAAGAAAAAACTCGTTTTACTTGATGCACATGCAATTATTCATCGCGCGTACCATGCGTTACCAGATTTTCATTCTTCAAGTGGGGAGCCGACAGGCGCGCTTTTTGGTGTTGCCAATATGCTTGTAAATATATTGCGCGAACTTAAACCCGACTATTGTGTTGCTTGTTTTGATCTTCCGGCGCCCACGCATAGGCACAAGGTTTATGAGGAGTATAAAGGTACGCGTAGAAAGTCCGATCCGGAGCTTGTTGCCCAATTAAAACGCAGCAGGGATTTGTTCAAAGTTTTTGGAATTCCGATTTATGAACTTGCAGGATACGAGGCAGATGATTTACTTGGCACAATAGCCAAAAAAACCAAAGATGATTTTCAAAATGTTGATATTGTCATTGCTTCAGGTGATATGGACACACTGCAACTTGTTGATGACAAGAGGGTGCAAGTATTTACATTTAAACGCACTCTTAGAGAAACGGTTTTATATGATGAGAGTGCGGTAATTAAAAAATTTGGTTTTGTTCCGGAATTATTACCGGACTTTAAAGGATTGCGCGGGGATCCGTCTGATAATATACCCGGTATTGCCGGAATAGGAGAAAAAACAGCGACAACTCTTGTTTCAAATTTTGGTTCCATTGAAAATATATATGATGTTTTAGAAAATGATCCGGATAAAATTTTGAGTACGGGCCTTAAACCGAGGATATTAAAATTATTGAAAGGAGGTCAAGAAGAGGCGTTTTTCTCAAAAATGCTTGCAACCATAAAAACAGATGCGCCTATTGAATTTAAAATGCCGAAAAATGAGTGGGTAGATTCAATTCATATTGACGATACGCTAAAACTTTTTGCGGAACTTGAATTCCGGACAATTGGCGCCAGGATTAAAAATTTATTGAGCGAATTATCAAAAAAAAATCAAAACACTGAAAGCGTTGGTGATAAAAATGAACCAAATGTTGACAGCATCATTTTTAAGGAAACCGCTGTGGCGCTTTGGCTTTTAAAAAGCGATATAACAGACCCTAATCTTGAAGATGTTTTGCAATTTACCGGCACAAATAATTTTGAAAAGGCGCGCGCGTTTATATTGAAGCTCATAAAAGAAAGAAGCCTTGAATTTGTATTTGAAAAAATTGAAAAACCCCTTATTCCTGTTATTCAAAAAATGAACAAAACCGGTATTTTGCTTGATATTGATTATTTAAAAAAACTTTCCAAAAAATATCACAAAGAACTTGATATTTTGAGTAAAAAAATATACGAGCTTGCAGGAACCGAATTTAATATCCGCTCTCCAGGGCAATTGGCGGAGGTGCTGTTTGACAAACTTGGCTTAAAATCAGGAAGGAAGACTGCCGGAGGTAAAAGAAGCACAAGAGAAAGCGAACTTGAGAAATTGCGTGAGGAGCATAAAATTATTGATTTTATTTTTGAATATCGCGAACTCCAAAAACTCCTTTCCACATACATAGATAATTTGCCGAAAATGGTTGATGAGAAAAACAGGTTGCATACAGAATTTGTACAAACAGGCACAACAACAGGCAGGATAAGTAGTAAAAACCCGAATTTGCAAAATATACCGGTCAGAACCGAGTTGGGTAAAAATGTCAGAGATGCATTTATTGCTTCAGACGGATTTACGCTTGTTTCAATTGATTATTCTCAAATTGAACTGCGTCTTGCGGCGATAATTTCCGGAGATAAAGAGTTGCAAAAAATTTTTAAACAAGGCGGGGATGTTCATAATTCTGTCGCGGCGCGCGTGTTTGATAAAAAAGAGAATGAGGTTAC
>JALSPS010000074.1 GCA_026985835.1 Candidatus Kaiserbacteria bacterium | reverse complement strand
AGCGTTAAGATTGTTGTTTTTTAAATCACCTAAAGAAAATGAACGATTTAAATCAATATCTTTATATCTTCTGGATAATTTTACCGCCTCTTCATTTGCCAAAAAACAATCACTTGAAAAGCTGGGCCTGCGAATCAATTCTTTATTTTTCAAGAAATAATATAGGGTATATACTCCTGTTAACTCGTTTCCATGAGTACCACCAACAATAGCGACTTTATTTATTTTTTCATACATTTTTATTATATTTCCAACATCCAATAAGTGCGATTTTGGTGCACAGCATCTTTGGCGCCCAAATCAACAAAGCCTAACTTCTTGTACAGCCTCTTAGCGCCAACAGCTCTCACATCCGTACGGAGCACCACCTTATTATACCCTCTTTTTTGCAATATTGACAATAGTCCTACCGATAAATTCCACGCATTATAATTATGTCTAAATTCTCTTTTAGTACCCAGCTCTGCCAGATATGCCACTTTTGGATCATTATTAAAAATATTACCCAATGCCGTCATAAAACCACGCCCGCTCTCGCCATAAATAGTATCAGAATCAAATCCGGCAATTTTCAACAAATCATTTTTATTCACATAATAAGCCCATGTAAAACTTGCTATTTGATTCTGCGCATCATTATAACTAGCAGTTCCTAATTGTAACAACAAAACAAAATCTCGTGTGTTTAACAAATCGTTAAGCAACATTTGAACATCTTTGGATTTCCAGTTTTCATTCCATGGGTCCTCCTTCCATATCTCAATATATGTATCTACAAGTTTTTTTGTCAACCAAGAATCCAGATTTCCACCGAAAGTATCCACAAAGGTATCTTTAGTTACCATAATAGTTGATTTAACTACCTCTTCGTTAAAATCTTGCGCAATTAATTTATCAATCATATTAAATTATTTAGTAAAAATCCACCAATTCCCTCCATACCAATAACTCAATGTAACGACTCCACCTCTGTTACTTTTTATTATAGGATTTAAGTATACATCAAGCGCAGAACCTTTTTTATGCAAATTAATAAAATATTGTTTTTGATGTGAGCTAATCGGATCTGTCGCTATTATCCAAGGTGCATTATATTTTGGTGCTATTCCTTGATCCAATATAGCTTTTACTATAGGCAAATTACATTTTTTATACCCCAACTTTAAAGCAGCAGAAAAGACATCTGTATATATCGGCAACGCTCTGTTGGTTAACGACTCGGAGTGAAGCAAATGCAAATCAGATTCTTTGACTTTGACACCCAATCTATCTTGCTTGTAAATCAAATCTTTTAAAAAAGGTTCTCTAAAACGTATTTGTAATTTATCCATATACAAAGCTATATCATAAAAATGAAAAAAAAAATCAAGAGTCAAGCTCTTTATTATTTAGCGCTTGTATTTATAATATGCATCCCATATAATTTCAAAATGAATGAATTAAAATACAACTATATCAATAACATCTGGAAACTCTATGTTATAAAAGTGGCGCGTAATGCCATGTTTATGATGCCTATTATAACCCTCTTTTTCCAAGAGCGCGGGCTGACAATGACTGAAATAATGCTCCTTCAATCCATTTTTGCCATTGCGATAGTTTTGCTGGAGTTGCCGAGCGGATACTTAGCGGATATTTTTAGCAGAAAAACACTTATAACACTTGCCTTGTTTTTTGCAACACTTGGAGATTTACTTTATGGTTTTGCATACGGCTTCTGGATGATACTTGTGGCTGAACTATTACTTGCGGTAGCCGGCGCTTTTTTGTCGGGAGCTGACTCGGCACTTTTATATGACAGCTTAAAATCAACGCAAAAAGAAAATGAATATCTTAAATATGAATCAAGACTATTTTCAAGCGCTAACATATCTGAAGCAACAGGCGCAGTCTTGGGTGGATTTATAGCGACATACTCAATGACGGCAACTTTTTTCTTGTCCGCTTTTATAATATTTCTTAGCATCCCCATCGCATTATCATTGAAAGAGCCACCGCGAGAAAAAATACCCAAAGACAAAAAACACTCAAAAGAGATATTCAAGATAATTAAATTTGCAATCCATAGCAACAAAAGAATAAAGTGGCTTATTATCTACAGCTCTGCCGTAGGGGCAAGCACGTTAGCTGCCGTATGGCTTTTGCAGCCATACTTTAAATT
>JALSPS010000073.1 GCA_026985835.1 Candidatus Kaiserbacteria bacterium | reverse complement strand
TTTTTGGCAGAAAAGCAAATCCTGCAACTACACATAACGAACTCATAAAAGATCCGCGCTTTGTGCTTGTTGGAAGAGGACTTTATGCGCTTACAGAATGGGGATATACTCAAGGCCCTGTTCGTGAAATTATAAAATCAATCTTAAAAAAAGAAGGTCCATTATCAAAACAAGAAATTATTGAACGAGTAAAAAGAGAAAGGTATGTTAAAGATAATACCATAGCTGTTAATTTACAAGATATAAATATATTTGAGCGCCTTGATGATGGCAGGTTCACTTTAAAGTAAAAGCTAGTTTAGAAAACCCCCGCGAGGCTCACGCCTCGCGGGGTTAAATCTATATTATTCAATACTCTTAAACAAAAACGAAAGAATGGTAAAAACACTCGTAAGCAAAAGCAAAGTAATAATTGCTGTCATAATTTTGTCAAACCACTGTTTTCTCATATTCCTCTCCTTTCCTTTTGGTTTAATCTAATGAAACAATACAACTATTTTATTTATTTGTCAAATTTGCTCATTTTAATCTAATTTTATATTCAAACATCTTCAAATTATTGAGATGCTTTCTTTCAAAAATAATGATATAATACAGTCAATGATAAAGATAATTTTATCCATTTTTAATTATCTGCACGGAATGGGATTTCATAGAGTACTCTTAATGAGTATTTCTTATTTTATATTATTCATCGCCATATATATACAGAATAAATATATTCTTCTTGGGGCTCTTTTGTGGATCATTGTACTTTTACCTCTTATTGGGCCACCCGGAATGCTTGTGTGGCTAGCAAATGCTTGGCTTAGATATGTTCGCTCAAATTTCTTTTTTAACAAAGACAAAGTCGTATTGGAGGTCAAAATTCCAAGGATAATTATGAAATCTCCAAAAGCGATGGAGACAGTATTCAACGGTCTTATGGTTGCGCCAAAAGAAGGAACATTCATAGCGCGCTGGTGGAATGGAAGTGTAAGGCCAACATACTCATTTGAAATTGCTTCTTTTGAAGGAGAATTGCATTTTTATGTTGTAACAAGAGCCGAATTTAAAGGTTATGTCGAATCAAACATTTATGCCCAGTATCCTGATGTGGAAATAATTGAAGTTGAGGATTATACCTCAGGATTAAATTATGACAAAAACAAAATGGAAGCATTGGCCATTGAATACGGATTGGCAAAGTCAGACGCTCTCCCTATAAAAACCTATGTTGATTACGAGGTTGATAAAATACCATCAAAACCGGATCAAAGAGTTGACCCTCTCTCAAGTGTTTTTGAAACTTTGGCAAATCTTGGTCCGGGTGAAATGTATTGGCTTCAGCTGGTAATGCGAAGAGATAAAGACAAACGCAGAAAACCGGGTACACTTTTTACCTTTGAACATAGAGTGCACGGAGAAGCTCGCGATATGATGGAAAAATTATATGGCAAGATGGTTGAAACTACGCTTCCGGACGGCTCAAAATATAAAGGCGCAACAAAATTAAGACCCCACGAAGAAGAACAAATTGAAGCGCTTTCAAAAACTCTTGAACACGACGGGATTGATGTTGGAATTCGTCTTCTTTATATTGCCAAGAAAGAATCATTTAAGCCTGAAAGAATAGCTCCGCCTATGGTAAAGCTTTGGCGAGAATTTAAATCGGGTGTTTTAAATTCTATAAAACCAACAAAAGGACATCCTGTGTTAGATTATCCATGGCAAGACTTTAATAATATCCGAGCACACCATATGTCTAAAAAATTTATAGATGCATACAAACGCCGATCATTTTTTTATCATCCGTATATCCATAGATACTCCGTAATGACTCCTGAAGAGGTTGCGACGATATATCACTATCCAACAGAAGAAACAAAAACTCCGGGCTTACCAAGAATACAATCCAAAAAAAGCGAGGCCCCGGCAAATTTGCCGGTATAATAAGTTATGAATGATATATATAAAAAAATCTTTAAAGAAATCTCGTTTTTTATATCAAGAATTTATGTAAAAATTCTTTCTCTTTTGCGCGCCACACATTCAATAAGACTACCCGAACCAAAACCGAGAAGCATAAAAAGAACCAATAGAATCTCTTTTGTTCTATTGCTAATAATGGTATCACTTTCTTTTTATTCATATATTCATTTTATAGAGCCACCTGAAAATTTTCCTGTTAATAAACT
>JALSPS010000072.1 GCA_026985835.1 Candidatus Kaiserbacteria bacterium | reverse complement strand
TGTTCTCAAAAAGAGGTAGATGAGAGCTTACTTGAGAATATGCAAAAAGCGCGCGAGCTTGTCACCTTAGCGCTTGATGCTCGAAAAGATGCGGGCATCAAAGTGCGTCAGCCACTTGCAAAACTTATCGTCAACAAAGAAAGCTTTGGCTTGCCGGACGAGCTTTTGCAGATTGTTGCAGATGAGATAAATGTAAAAGAAGTCGCAAAAGAGACGATTGATAAAGACATTGAACTTGACACGAACATCACCGAAGACCTCAAAAAAGAAGGACTTGCCCGCGAGCTTTTACGAGAATTGCAACAAAAACGCAAGGAATTAAAATTAAAACCCGGTGAATTTATATCAGTTATTTTTGTTTTATCATCAAACCTAGAAATTGAAGCGATAGAATCGCATATTGAGGATATAAAATCACAAGGATTTATTAAAGAATATCAATTGATAGAGGGAGATGAGTTTGAAATTAAAATTAAATAATGAAGCAACTTATATTTATTCACGGTGGGGAGGTTTTTAAAAGTAAAGAAGAATTTTTAAAAACTCTAAGAAAATGGGAATACAATCCGTATAAAGATATATCAAAGAAATGGAATAAACGCATAGCCGAAGAACTTGGCGAAAGTTTTGATGTATTTACACCCACTATGCCATGCAAGCAAAATGCAGATTATCAAGCATGGGAAATATGGTTTGAAAAAGTTCTTGAGTATATTAATTCAGAAGTTGTCTTTGTTGGTTATTCTCTTGGTGGTACATTCTTATTAAAATTCATTTCTGAAAATAATCTTAATCTGCAAATTGATAAGTTAGTGCTTTTGGCTCCAGCTGTTTTGTCCACTAAAGAACAATCATTGGAAAATTTTGAACCAAATAAAAATCTAATTAACTCAATAGAAGGCAAAGTAAAGCAAATACATATATTGCATTCAAAAGATGATCCAGTCGTTCCTTTTTCTGATTCCATATTTTTACAAAAGCTTTTGCCAAATGCGAAATTACATATTTTTAATGATAAAAAACATTTTTTTGACGAAAGATTTGATGAATTTTTTGAAGTTTTAAAAATATGAGACATCATACAAGGAATGACGAGGCCATAGTCTTAAAATCCAAAAATATCTCTGAGGCAGATAAGCTTTTTTGGGTTTTATCAAAAAATTTTGGATTGTTGTTATTGCGCGCAAAAGGAATTCGTCTTGAGCAATCAAAACTTAGATATTCAATGCAAAAATTTAATTTAATTGAAATATCTTTTGTTAATGGAAAATCCGGATTGAGATTAACTGGGGCAATTCTTAGATTTTCTTTTGAAGAATATGAGAATTATAAGAATTTTATGGTTCTTTATAACTTGACCGATTTACTTTCAAAACTACTTCCGCAAAATGAACCAAATATTGAGATATATAATCTATTAAAAAAAATTATAGAACAATTTGATAAAAGCATATCAAAAGAAGATGAGCTAATTGTTGTTGCAAGAATTCTTTTTTATTTGGGATATTTGGATTTGGAGCGCAACATAAAAACAGATTATATAAAAAATAAAGAAGAATATCAGAAATTGTTAATTCGTGTAAATAAAGCAATAAAAAATACAAATCTAATCTTGGAATAATTATGGTATACTTTTTGTATGAGAAGAGTTGGAAATGAAATTAAAAATGACGATCTTGATAAAATAGATTCTCTAAAAGAGAGTATGTATTCAAGGGCTCATCTTCCAAAGAAAAGACCACGAAGAAAATTATCAAAGGTTTTTTCTTCTGTAAAAACTGATTGGGTGACTGATAATGAAAATGGTGATAATACCGTTAATAATTCTGAAAATCAGAATACGGAAAAAATAACGCAAACAAACCCTGATAATTTGGATTTGTATGCACCAAAATCCAAAAAAACAAATACATTCCTATCAATAATGCTTGTTCTTGTAGGCATATTTGCTGTTGTTGCGGTATTGTTTTCAATTTTCTATATAATAGGTGCATCCAGAACGGTATCTGAAAAAAACATTGCAATAAAAGTTATAGGGCCAAATACAATAAACAGTGGTTCAATTTTGGAACTTAATATAGATGTGGCAAATGCAAACGCAACAGATTTGGAATTGGCTGATCTGGTTATTAAATATCCTCCCGGTACTCGTGTTCCAACCAGTCTACAAACAGATATGACG
>JALSPS010000071.1 GCA_026985835.1 Candidatus Kaiserbacteria bacterium | reverse complement strand
TGATTGGCGCTATGCCCGCAAACAATTAAGCTGGTGGAAAAGAGATAAATCAATAAAATGGTTTACACTTGGGCAAAAAGATAAAATACAAAAAGAAGTAAAAAGGTTTTTATCCAACTAATTAAAGCAATTTAATAAGAGCAAGCAAGCCCGAAGCGATGCTTCGGGCTTGTTTTTGTGACCCTACGGGGAATCGAACCCCGGTTTTCGCCGTGAGAGGGCGACGTCCTAGCCGCTAGACGATAGGGCCAATATCAAAGATTATACATAAAAATCAAAATAATGAAACAGTATCATTTTTTAGAACAATGATTTAAACGCTAAAATTTCTTATTGAGTATAAATCATCATCTTCATTATTCTGATTATTATTCTCCGGTTCAAAATTGCTTGCCGAAATAGGATTTTCAGTACTCAAATTATCATTGGTTGATTCATTAGGAGTTGAAGTAATATCAGCACTCTCATCATTAAAGACATTATGCTCTTTTTGGTCTTGTATTCCAAAACTCTCTCCTTCGACCTGCTTTTCTATATCCTCAGCAACAGTAGCCGGACACACCAAATCGTCCGAACTCTCTTCATTTTTATTATTTTCAAAAGAGGTTTTATTTGCATTTTTATATTCCGAATTGGAGTGTATTTCATCTTCCTGTGTATTAAGATCAGAATTCTCTATTGTGGTGGCATAATTATTTTTGTCAGCAACATCAGTTTCGTATGATTCGTTATCATAATCAGTACTTGATTGCGTTAATTTATAATCCGGCTGAGCATTTGTTTCGGCAACAGGATTATCTAAAGCCTCTTTTGTGCTTTCTTTTAGATGAGAAAATTGTGTATTTGTTTCAATTGCATCATCGTGTTGACTGGATAAATTCTCTTTATTTATAGGTGTTTTTTCTAGAGTGGATTCGCCTTCAGATAAATCGACATCATTCCCTGCAACATTGATAATTTTATTTATCGGGAGTGTGTCTCCACCACTCATTCTTCCAGTTTTTATGATTTCAAGCAATTGCCTGATGTCATCATCTGAAAAGAAGTCTATTCTTACTTTTCCTCCTGTTTGTTTTTTCTCAATTTGTACACGCGTTCCAAGTGACTCTGTTAATTCTTTTTCCAAATCTGCAAGTTCAGGTGGTAAATCATGTCGGCGCGCGCGATCTGTTGCTATTGAGCGAGCTATTCTCTCAGCCTCGCGAACTGTCATCTTTTTTAACATTATCTCTTTTAGCAATGTTTGCTGTTCAGCCGGCCTATCAGAAAGCATAAGCAAGGGGCGCGTGTGTCCTTCGGCAATTTTTTTCGCAACGAGCGCATCTTGAATTTCTTGAGGCAAAGCGAGAAGCCTAATTGAATTTGAAACATACTCTCTGCTCTTTCCAATCTTTTTTGCAATACCGGTATGTGTCATATTAAAGTCATCTACCAGCTTCTGAAAAGCTTTGGCTCTATCTATCGGATTAAGGTCTTCTCTTTGAAGGTTTTCAATTATGGCGATTTCAAGTTTTACTTTATCCGTATCTTCTTTGGCGCGAATCAAAACCGGCACTTGCGTTAATCCTGCCAATCTTGAAGCTCTTAATCGTCTTTCCCCCGCTAATAGTTCATACTCAACACGCAATCCTCCGTCCGACAATTCAACCTCCTTTCTCGTAACAACCAGTGGCTGCAAAACTCCATATTGGCGAATTGAATCAGCCAAATCATCAAGAGCACCTTGATCAAATTCCCTCCTGGGTTGAAATGGATTTGGATGAATCCTGTCTACTTCTATCCAAAAAATTGCGTTGTTATAAAAACCATTTTCACTCATAGCGTCTATTCTAACATATCAACACAAATAAAAAACTGTGTATAAATATATTGAAAAGAGATTAATAAATAAATTTGGCAGATTGTAAAAATATTGGTTTTTATGATATAGTACTTGCACTGCCGGAGTGGCGGAATTGGTAGACGCGCACGACTCAAAATCGTGTTCCTTCGGGAGTGGGAGTTCGATTCTCCCCTCCGGCACAAAGCTTGCAATTGTTTGTTAATTTATTTTATCTAATCAATTGCAATATCATAGAAGATTCACCCGAGAGTTCCCCGATATCTATGTACTCATCTACAGAATCGCCAAAATACTTTTTGGCTTCTGTTATGTTTTTTGCAGGCCTTTCTTTATATACAT
>JALSPS010000070.1 GCA_026985835.1 Candidatus Kaiserbacteria bacterium | reverse complement strand
GCTCTCATACAACCCTGGGTAATTTTTATCTAACAAAAGAAACGGTTAATGGTGAGGCCGTATTTAAGTTTTCTTATGATTTGCCGGATGTAAGAATAACGGCTACAAGCCCGACATCCACCAAATCAATAACTCTTAATTTAAATAAATTCCACTCAAGAGATGAGCTTGAGACTCGCAATTCAGGCGCAACAGATTACTCAACTATAAAAAACATATACTCAACAATAGGGCAAATAAAAGCTCTTATAAAAGAATTAGAGGACGCAAAAACCGCCCTTCAACAAAACAAAGATAAACAATCAATAAAGAATGCGCAAGATGTTCTCAAAAGATCAATTAGTGATTCGACAGCGCTTACCTCCACTGAAGATATGAAAGGAAAACTCGGCTCAATAAGAGCAATCCCGGCAGATATTGGAGATTGTTGGGAAAACACAGATGAACCAGGGTGCGCATCACCGAGCTGGTGCACAGATGAGTCAATACTTGCAAACTGGCGTAATTTCATAAAATAATTATGAAAAAAAATAAACATAAATACATTATAATTACATTGATTATTTTATTTTTTGCACCTATCGGTTTCTTAAAAGTGCATACTGCCGAAGCGGGAGCTGTACAATTCATTTGGGACACGGTTACCGGAGACAACCCATTTCTTACTCTTGCAAGCTCGGCAGTAGTTGCCATACTCAGCGCGGTACAACAATTATTAAGCCTTGTTAGTAGTCTTTTAAATTCTGTTATTAAATTTACAATTACAGATTTTTCAACTTATTTTGCACAAATTCAACCAAGTGTGGACCTTGTTTGGACCGCATTTAGAGATATTGCAAATATCTTAATGATTGGAATTTTTATATATATTTCATTTTTGGTTATGCTTGATGCCTCCTCTTTTGTTTCTCCTGAAAAACTTCTTGTACGAGTTTTATTGATAGCCGTTTTAATAAATTTTAGTTTATTTTTTACAAAAGTGATAATTGATATATCAAATGTTACAGCAATCCAGTTTTATACAATGCTTGAAAATGAACTTCCTGAAAATGGTAGAGATGCCGGGGTAGCCGGCGCTATTATACATTACACCGGCATTTCAAGTGTGTCTGGAGGTAAAGAACTTGTAACCAAAATGAAAGAATCAAACTCAAACCCTGATGCAAGTTTTGGTGGTGTGTTATTCGTATATTTTATTTATAGTTTGCTTCTTATGGTTATTGTTATGGCAATCTTAATATATGCCGCATCTCGCCTTATTGTAAGAGCGCTTGCTCTTATTTGGCTTATGGCAGTATCTCCACTTGCCTTTGCATCTCATTTGATACCGTCATTTTCGGCAACATGGAGCTGGAGTGGTTGGTGGAAATTACTCATAAAATACGCGTTTTTTGCGCCGTTTTTGATGTTCTTGTTTTGGGCTGCGATAAAAATAACCCTTGGCTTTACGCCTGATAATAAAGAATTAATAAAGGTTATTGCGGATCCAAATGCTTCATCTCTAATGACGCTTATAAACTTTGCAATAGTCATAGGTTTATTTTATAGCGCAATTAAAATCGCGGATAGCTTATCTGTATTTACATCATCATCACTTGGAGGCAAAGCTACCAAACTTATAACAGCCCCATTCAGGGCGCCTGCGGGCTGGCTCGGGGGAGCTGCGCTTGGGCTTGGAGCTAGGGGGGCGCGCAGTGCTTTGCGTCCTGCAGTGTTGACAGAAAAACAGAAACAAAGAAATGAGTATTTAAGAATTCACGGAAATATGTTTCAGCGTAATATGGCCAGAGCTCGACTAAAGGCGGATGAAAAAGCGCGCAAGGCTCAACTTGATCCGCGCGCAACAAAGATGTTTCAATCATTTCAAGAAAAAACCGGTATAAAACTTGGGAAGCCGATTGAAACTTACGGGCAAAAAATTAAACGAAAAGCAAGTGAGAAAGTTGCAGGACAGAAAGCTGAACAAAAATATATAAAAGAAAAAAAGATAAAAGATGAAGCTGCACTAACAAAAGCGGTAAAAGAAAGCGGAGAAACACCCCAAACAAAATCCGAACTGGAAGGTAAAATCTCTACCTTAAACACAACACTTGGAGAACTGACAACTAAAATGGATGAAAAAAAATCACGCTTGAACACACTTGAGGCTACAGGCGCATCCAAAAAAGACATCTCAAAAGCC
>JALSPS010000069.1 GCA_026985835.1 Candidatus Kaiserbacteria bacterium | reverse complement strand
CGGAATGGTAAATGCGGAACTTTTAAAAATTATGAAGCCGAGTGCATTTCTTGTAAATACATCAAGAGGAAAAGTTATAGATGAGCAAGCGCTCCTTAAAGCTCTTGAAGAAGGCGGTATTAAAGGTGCAGCACTTGATGTATTTGAAAATGAGCCTGAGATAACACCAGGACTTACAAAACTTGATAATGTGATATTAACTCCTCATATAGCCTCGGCAACGGAAGAAACAAGACAAAAAATGAGCGAGATGGTGGCAGATAACATCATTGCTTTTTTTGATAATACCGAACCGCCAAACAAAGTTGTGTAATATGAAAATACAAAAGAACATTGATATTTCAAAGTTAACGACATTCAAGATAGGTCCGGTTGCGCGCGAATATGCTGAAGTGAATTCTGAAGATGAACTCAAAGAATTGATAAATTACGCAAATTTGTCAAATATTCCATTTTTGATTTTGGGAGGAGGCAGTAATGTACTCTTTAAAAATAAAATTTTTGAGGGACTGGTCATAAAAAATAATATAAAAGGAATACGCATTGTAAATGAGTCTTATGTTTTAGTTAAATCTGCTGAAAGGTTAGTTGATTTAATTGACTTTTTGGCCAGAAACAATCTTTCCGGAATGGAAGAGATGTATGGGATACCGGGTACTCTTGGCGGAGCTGTGCGCGGCAATGCCGGAGCGTTTGGTGTTGAAATTAAAGATATATTAAAAAGCGTAAGGGCAATAAACACGAACACTCTGAAGGAATTTGTATTCTCAAACAAGGAATGCTCGTTTGGTTTTAGAGAAAGTTTTTTTAAATTTCATCCTGAGTGGATTGTTCTTGAAGCTGAAATTATTTTGAAATCCGGTATCGGAAAAGATATAAAATCAAAATGTAATAAGATTCTCTCAGAACGCAATAAAAGGCATCTTCAAGATGTTATGGCGGCGGGCTCTTTTTTCAAAAATCCAGTTGCCACGAAAGAGGTTATTGAAATTTTTGAAAAAGAAAAAAATACAACATCAAGAGGTGGGCGTGTGCCGGCAGGCTGGATTATAGAAAAGGTTGGGTTAAAAAATGCCAGTGTTGGTGGCGCGCAGATTTCTCCTCAGCATGCGAATTATCTCATCAATAAAGATGGCTCAGCTACCGCTGATGACATATTGGCGCTTAAAAATATGATACAGAAACGCGTATTTGTTGAGTTTGGAATAGATATGGAAACAGAAGTGCATATCATTGAATAGTTATGGTATAATCTGTTTATGACTAAAACACGAGTTGCAGTATTAAGAGGAGGTCCATCAAAAGAATATGATATCTCCTTACAAACGGGGGGCGAGGTGATTAAATCGTTGCAAGAGGATAAATACGATGTTCTGGATGTCTTAATTGATAAGGATAAAAAGTGGTTTTTATTTGGCAAAGAGATGCTCCCGTCACGGATTTTGTCAATGGTTGATGTGGCTTTTAATGCGATGCATGGAAGTTATGGCGAGGATGGGGAAGTTCAAAAAATTCTTGATTTGCAAAAAATTCCTTATACGGGATCTGGTCCACTCGCAAGTGCTATGGTTATGAATAAGGTATTTGCCAAAAAACATCTGGAGAATTTTGATTTTGACATTGTTTTACCAAAACATATTTTACTTAGTCCAAATATAGTATATGACCTTGAAAAAGAGGCGAAAAATATATTTTTAAAATTTCCTCCTCCGTATATCGTAAAGCCAATTACGGGAGGGTCATCTTTAAATACTGTTTTTGTAAGAACTGTTGCAGAATTACCGAGGATTTTAGAAGAGATATTATTGACCGGATTTGATGTTATTGTGGAAGAATTTATAGACGGGAGAGAAATCACCGTCGGGGTTTTAGAAAATTTTAGAGATGAGAATGTTTATACATTTATTCCTGTTGAAATTCGTAAAAATGACAAAAATAAAGTTTTTGGTTATGAAGAAAAATATACAACTTCTCAAAAAATATCTTTTTCATCCAATACTCTTTTACCGGAAGAAAAGAAAAAAATAATGAAAGCTTCAAGAGATATTCATAATGCGTTTGGTTTGCGTCATTATTCACGCTCTGATTTTATACTATCTAAAAATGGAAAACTATATTTTTTGGAAACCAATTCCTTGCCCGGGATGACCAAACATTCTTTTTTGCCTGCAATGGCGAAAGAAGTTGGGTTGCCGTTTGATAAATTGCTTGAACATATAATTAATCTTGCGCTAAACAAAATATGAAAAAACTTATAAAACATATTTTTATAAATTTACTTTCGTTTTTTGCGCAATTGATTATTAAAAAGCATAATCCGAAAGTTATTGCGATAGTTGGAAATGTAGGAAAAACAACAACCAAGGATGCCATATTTCAAGTTCTTAAAAATGGAAATGTTAGAAAAAGTCAAAAATCATTTAATGGAGAAATTGGGGTACCTTTGACAATAATCGGCGTGGATAGCCCATGGCGTAATCCATTAAAATGGGTTTTTGTATTTCTAAAAGCTCTGTTTGTTTTATTTTCAAAAAAATATCCGGACACATTAATTCTTGAGATTGGCACTGATCATCCGGGAGAAATTGCAAAAATATCAACATACATAAAACCAGATATTTTGGTGTTAACCGCATTGCCAAAAGTTATGGTTCATTCATCAAACTTTTCTTCCAGGGAAGAACAAATTAAAGATAAGTTATCCATATTAAAATCTCTCAAAGATAATGCCGTGATAATTTATAATCTTGATGATAAAGAAATAGAGGAGCGATTACGAACCGTAAAAACACATAAATTAACATATGCAAGTAAAAGAACGGCAGATATTGAAATTTTGAAATCTGAAATAGCATATAAAAATGATTTTCCTATTGGAATGTTATTTGAATTTAAATTCAAAGATGACATATTTAAATTGACAACAAAAGAATCTCTAGGTTATCATATCGCTTATGCTTTGGCTCCTGCATTTTTAGCTGGTAAATTATCAGGATTAAAAACTTATCAAATTCTTGAGAATTTAGTAGATTTTCAAACACCAAATGGAAGAATGCGCATAATAAAAGGGGTTAACGAAACTATTGTAATTGATGATTCTTACAATTCTTCTCCGAGAGCCTTGTCTGTAGGATTGGATATTTTTAATAAATTGAGTTGTAATGGCAGAAAAATCGCGGTGCTTGGAGATATGAGAGAGCTTGGAGATGAAAGTGAGAGTGAGCATAAAAAAGCTGGAGTAAAAGTTGCCGGAATCGCAGATATTTTGCTTACCATAGGAGAGGAATCAAAAAAATTAAAAGATGAAGCGTTAAAATCAGGAATGAATAAAGAGAATGTTTTTGAATTTGGTTATAATGAATCGCAAAAAGCGGGAAATTTTTTGGCGGGTATTTTGAAGGTCGGAGATTGTATTTTTGTAAAAGGTTCACAAAATAAAATAAGAACGGAAAAAGTTGTTGAAGCGATTATGAAAAATAAAGACCAAGCCTCGAATGTGCTTGTGCGACAATCAAGGGGCTGGAAATTAAAATAATAAAATTATGAAAAGGTATATTTGTTTAGACTGCGGGTGGATTTATGATGAAGAATATGGATTGCCGAGCTCCGGAATTGCTCCGGGCACAAAATGGAGTGAATTGCCGGATGATTTTCAGTGTCCCGAGTGTGATACGAAAAAGTCAGACACAGATATGTGGGCTGTTATTGATTAGTTTTTTAATTGTGGACCGTACTGGATTCGAACCAGCGACCTCCTGATTGCAAAACAGGTGCTCTAGCCAACTGAGCTAACGGCCCGACTGGCAAGTATTCTACCATCATTTTTGGTTTATGCAACAAAATTATGATGTTATTTATCTGTGTAAAACTCTTCTTGAACTTCAAAAAAATGGTGCTAACATATTCCCGCAAGTTATAAGAAATAATAAAATTATTATGGACGATGAATTGTTAGAAGAGGTGTGTGAGGTTTGTGATAATAATCCTTGTACATGCGAGGAGGATGAATTATTGCCTCCTGCAGAATCCAATGTATTAGATGATTTAGATGAAATAGTTGATGATTTATCATAATGCGTTGGATGTTTGGTATTTTTTTGATATTATATAACAATGACAAACAAAAAAGAAAATGAATCCGCCGGAGCGCCGGAGGAGGAGCGTGGAGTGATTTCTCATGATATAATAAAAGAAATGAAGGTGTCGTATATTGATTATGCGATGACCGTTATTACCGCTCGCGCTTTGCCGGATGTACGCGATGGCCTGAAGCCTGTTCATAGACGCATACTTTATGCTATGCACAAAATGGGATTGACTGCCGGAGCTAAAACCAAAAAGTCTGCAACCGTTGTTGGTGAAGTGCTTGGAAAATATCACCCACACGGAGATTCTTCTGTTTATGATGCAATGGTTAATATGGCGCAAGATTTTTCTCTTAGGTATCCATTGATTATCGGACAAGGAAACTTTGGTTCTATAGATGGGGACCCTGCTGCGGCAATGAGATATACGGAAGCAAAGATGTCCGGAATTGCCGGGGAGCTCTTGCGTGACATAGAGAAAAATACCGTTGATTTTCGTCCAAATTACGATAATACTCACAAAGAGCCAACTGTATTGCCAAGCGCAGTTCCAAACATATTATTAAACGGAACACTTGGTATCGCCGTTGGTATGGCAACAAATATACCGACTCACAATTTGCGAGAAGTTGTGGATGCGACGATACACTTAATTGATAATCCAAAGGCAAGTACTGAAGACTTATTGAAATTTGTAAAAGGTCCGGACTTTCCGACCGGGTGTGTCGCGTTTAATCAGCGTGACATAACACAGGCATATGCTTCTGGAAGAGGCGGAGTTGTTGTGCGTGGAGAAGCTGAGATTATTGAAGGTAAAAAAGGAACATTTCAAATTGTTATTACATCCATTCCTTATAGGGTGAACAAAGCAAGTTTGATTGCTAAAATTGCCGAGCTTGTTCAAACAAAAAAACTTGAAGGAATAAAAGGTCTTCGTGATGAATCAACAACGGATATAAGAGTTGTTATAGATTTAAAAAGTGGAGCGCATCCTCAGAGTGTTTTGAATTATATATACAAACATACTCAACTCGAGGAAACATTTCATTACAATATAGTTGCGCTTGTGGATGGAGTTCCGCAGACTCTCGGAATAAAAGCGCTTTTGGAAGAATTTATAAAACATCGTCTAGATGTTATTACACGCCGTACTCAGTTTGAACTAGATAAAGCAAAGGCGCGAGAACACATTCTTCTCGGTCTTAAAAAGGCGCTTGACCATATAGACGCGATTATAAAACTCATAAAAGCAAGTAAGGATGTACCAAGCGCGCACGCTGCCCTTATGAAGAAATTTAAGTTTTCCGATATTCAGGCAACAGCTATTCTTGAAATGAAATTGCAAAAGCTCGCAAATCTTGAGCGTAAAAAAATTGAGGACGAATTAAAACAAATTCAAAAATTAATCAAAGAATTAACCGCTCTTTTAAAGAGTAAGGTAAAGATGCTTGCTGTTATAAAAAAGGAGATGCTTGAAGTTGCAGATAAATATGGAGATGAAAGAAGGACAAAAATTATGAAGAGGGGAACAAAAGATTTTTCTATGGAAGATTTAATTCCGGATGACGAATACGCGCTTGTTTTAACTCGTGGAGGTTATATAAAAAGAACAAATCCGGCAGATTATAGAAAGCAAAAGCGAGGGGGAGTTGGTTCTGCGGATATAAATACGAAAGAAGAAGATACCGTTTCTATATTTTTAACAGCTTCAGCTCATTCTGATTTACTTTTCTTTTCAGATAGCGGAAAAGTATATAAGACAAAAATGTATGAAATTCCTGAAGGTAAAAAATCCACGCGCGGAAAATCAATTATGAACTTTTTGTCTTTGTCTCAAGATGAGACAATCACTTCTGTTTTACCGATGCCAAAAGATATAAAATCATCAAAAGATCTCGCATTATTTATGGTAACTAAAAACGGCGTTATCAAAAAAACTGAAGCTAAACAATTTTTCGATGTCAGACGAAATGGAATGATTGCCATCAAACTTCATCCACAAGATAAATTAAAAGGCGCGCACTTTGTGCAATCCGGAGATGAAATTCTTTTGGTAACTCGCTTTGGTCAATCTATCAGATTTAAAGAATCGGATGTTCGCTCAATGGGAAGGGTCGCTGCCGGTGTAAAAGGTATAACGCTTTCAAAGAAAGACGATTTTGTTGTTGGCGCAGGTATATCAAAAACTGGAGTCAAAGGACAAACACTTCTTGTATTATCCGCTACCGGTTATGGTAAGCGAACAAAACTTACCGAATACAAAACCCAAAAACGCGGAGGAGCCGGAATTAAGACAATGAATATAAATACGAAAACAAAAGAACTTGTCGGAGCCGAGGTTATAACAAGAAATGCCGGTGAACTTGTTGCTATTTCGAAAAAAGGTGTAGTGATAAGAACGGATATATCAGAAATTCCGGTTCTTGGACGAGCAACTGTCGGTGTTAAAATTATGAGACTTCGCGCGGGTGATGAGGTTGCTTCAATGATGACTCTTGAATCAGACGAAGAAGAGTAAAAGATATTTTTTGAATAAATACTTTTACCTGTGAATATCTCTCACTGCGATGATGTAAAAAGATGGTATAATTGCAATCAATGATTGGGAATTTGAATTTAAATGACCATAAAGGCAAAGGGCTTTATGCTGTTGCACGCACTTCTTCTGAGGCGGAATTTGAGAACGAAAGATCAAAATTGAAAAGTAATAATTTAGCAAATTTTGCAAATCCTGTTGAGAATGTTATGAAAATGGGTATCTCAAATGGAATGATTATTGCTGATATGGGCGCAGGTTCAGGGCACTATACTTTAGCGCTCGCTTCCGTACTTGGTAATACCGGACGAGTATATGCGATAGATGTACAAAAAGATTTGCTGGCGCGTATCAAAAATGAGGCTGATAAAAAAGCTTTTACAAATGTGGATATTGTATGGGCAGATATAGAAAAACCGGGTGGAACAAAAATGCGTGATGATGTTGTTGATGTTGTTTTGATTTCAAACACACTCTTTCAAATTGAAGAAAAACAAGTTACTCTACTTGAGGCGAAGCGTATTATAAAACCTAACGGAAGATTGATTTTAATTGATTGGTCTGAATCTTTTGGCGGTCTTGGTCCAATTTCAACCAATGTTTTAACTAAAGAAAAAGCTATTGACCTTGTTTCAAGCTCAGGATTTGAATTTGAAAAAGAATTTGACGCCGGCGCTCATCATTACGGCCTAATTTTTAGAAATAAAAAATAATTATGAAGGGTAAACACAGTATATTTCAGATGGTAATTTTTGGAATTTTTGCATTCTTTATCATTTTGGCAGTATTTATATTTGCCGGGCTTGGTGGCTCTGGAGGGTCTCAAGGAGTCGGTACCGTTACGGTTTGGGGAACATTTGATCAAGATATGATGGACGACTATCTTTCTCAGTTAAATGATACTGATACAATGGCAGGTCATATAAAATATGTTCAAATTCCTGAAGACTCATTTAATTCTGAGCTGATTGATGCTCTTGCGTCTGGTACCGGTCCGGATTTATTCTTTTTGGATCAGTCAAATATATTGAAATATTGGAATAAAATATATCCAATTCCTTATGATGGTATTTCAAAACGAGGATATATGGATACTTTTGTAGATGAGGCGGAATTATTTTTATCAAAAAGAGGAATACTTGGAATGCCGTTTGCCATAGACCCGATGGTATTGTATTGGAATCGTGATATTTTTGCCGAATCCGGAATTGGTAAGCCACCAAAGTATTGGAATGAACTTCTTAAGATGTCGGAACAAATAACAAAAACCGATGAAAATTCAAATATAGAAATCTCAACAATCGCGTTTGGCACATTTGATAATGTAAATCATGCAAAAGACATATTGGCAACTCTTATTATGCAAAAAGGAGGGGGTATTGTTCAAAGAACAGAAGATGGACAACTTTATTCGGCAATTGATCCGCAAGGTAAATTAGAAGGGGTATCACCGGCGCAAGTCGTTGTTCGTTCTTATACAGAGTTTGCAAATCCGAGCAAGCCTGTTTATACATGGAACAGTTCTCTTCCAAATTCACTTGATATGTTTGCTCGTGGTAAATTGGCAATGTACATAGGATATGCCAGCGAAATTAAAAAAATAAAATCAAAGAACCCAAATTTGAATTTTGATGTCGCGGTTTTGCCTCAAGTTTTAGGTGGTGAAAATAGACGCACTCTTACATTTGGTAAAATGTATGCTGTTGCTATTCCAAAACAAGCAAAAAATATCTATGGAGCTTCTGTTATTTCAAACTTTCTCTCAGGGTCTCTTGCAAGTACCTTTTTTGCAAAAATAAACGATACATTTTCTCCAAGAAGGGGAATACTTTCCACTCAAAGTGATGATGTATTGAAAGAAGTGTTTAGACGCTCTGCTTTAATAGCCAGAGCCTGGCTTGATCCCAATCCGGCAAAAACAGACAAAATTTTTAGAAATATGATAAACTATATTATATCTGGAAGAATGAGATATTCTGAAGCGGTCGCAAGAGCAAATAGGGAATTAAGAGCTTTAATTCAAGAATAATGTTAAAAAAAATGCACAATTTAATATATTCGGTTTTTATTATCTTTTTTGCCAGAATTTCTGAGGCATCAGGTCTTGAAAACCCGTTGAAATTTCATTCAATTCAAGAATTTGTCCAAGGTTTTTTGAAAGCGGTGGTTTATGTGGGCTTTCCAATTGCTGTGCTTTTCTTGGTATATTCGGGTTTTTTGTTTGTTTTTGCACAAGGTAATAGTACTGAAATTGAGAAGGCAAAAAAGAATTTTTTCTGGACTGTTACAGGTATTGCCTTATTTTTGGGAGCATGGGCGCTTGCCGCTCTTATAAAGGGTACAATTGATCAATTGCGTTAATTATGAAATTGTTTTTTCAAAAAATTCAAATTTTAATTTTAGGATACTTGTTTGCTCCGATTGTTACTCTGGCGGCTCCAAGGTCATTTAAAGAGTTTATTGATAAATCGGTATTGCCATTGATTGATTTTGGAGCAAAGATGCTTGTTTCGATAGCGGTTCTTTTGTTTTTTTGGAATGTTATGTCTGTTTTGTGGAGCGAGGATTCTGCCGATAAAAAAAAGAAGCTTGCAAGTACAATAACTTGGGGTCTATTGATTATATTTATTATGGTATCAATTTGGGGTATTTTATATGTTTTTAGACTTAC
>JALSPS010000068.1 GCA_026985835.1 Candidatus Kaiserbacteria bacterium | reverse complement strand
ATGATTATCATAAAAAGGCTTTAATTCTGTGTAATCATTATTATCAATTATCCGCGCAAGTAAAAGGATTTTTTCTACATCCGTCATTGCAGACGATAAAACCAACCGTTCAAAATTCTCAGGATCTTCTTGTATTAGGGAATTGGCAAAACTATGAAATGTATGTATACGCACCTTATACGCATCCGGACCTATCATTTTTAATAAACGATCTTTCATATTTGCCGCTGCGCTTTCGGTAAAAGTGAGAGCGAGAATAGAATCAGCCGGCGTATCTGTCATACGCAATATGTTCGCTATTCTTAGAGTTAAAATTTGTGTCTTACCTGTTCCTGGCCCTGCAATTACCATAACCGGCCCTTCAATTGTATCAACTGCAAGTTTTTGCGCAGGGTTTAGCATTTTATATTTTTTGTTGAATTCCGGAGTTGTTTTTATTGCGCTCATTATTGTCAGTATAGCACATACATCGGTTGAATTTAAAAAAAACAAGAGTATACTTTTGACATTATCAATTAACATCACTTATGAATTCGAATGAAAATCTGCAAGAAAAATTACCAAATATACTTCTGGAAATTGAATCTAAATATAACGAATTAAAAGCTATACGAAATTCAGAAGAATACCAGAAACAGCTTTGGACTCCAATTGAACAAAAGAATAAACTTGAGGAATTATTGACAAGAGAAGGAAGAATAATAACGCCAGAACAAATTTCTGAGTATATGCGTGTAGTGTTTCCATACACACCTCAAACCGCTCGCGCTATTTTAAAAGAATCGATACTTTGGAACTCTGATGCAAATGCATTATTTGACAGACTCACAGAACAACAAGATAATACACCCCAAATTAACTTTGTCCGCAGGCCTGGTAGTGATATTCTTGGACTGGATAATCCAACCAACAAAGAAAAATATAACTGGACTAAAAAAACAATTGAATTTATAAATACCGGTGATTTTTCTAGAAATGCTCTTATAGCTTTTGGGAAAGAGCTCGCAAATTCGTTAAATATATCTTCAAATGAGGTACTAGCGCTTTTACCTAAAAACTCAAAAAAATATATATTTACCTATCACTTTGAAGCTTGTAATGATACATCTCATATTCCACACTCATGTGGCGCTCACGGCAGTGATACATTCCGAGCTATTATCGGGCTTGTACCTCAAGTGGCAACTTATCTTTGGGCAAAAGAAACAGAGGGAGAGAATTCTGAAATTCAAATATGGGCAAGACGAACTAAATCCGAACATTCTCAAGCTCTTTTAGGTAACATACCTCTTGATTTTGATGAGTTTGTAAAATTACATTTTACGGATAATATCACTGATCCTAAAAATTACCTTAATATCTTAAAAGGAAAACCAGATACAGATAACTATCCCAATTTTCAAACATTGCACTCAATGCTTTTAAAAATAAATGGCGAGCTTTCCGATAATAATGATACAACGGACAAATCAACTATTATTGGTTGTGTTGATGACAGAGTAAAAAATAAAATAAAGGATGGACAAGTTATCCCATCAGAAATGCCTTCTCATATATCAAACACAGTATATATGACAATGGGAATGGATGCCTTGAATATACAAGACATTTCAGAAACACCACCAAGAATATACAAGGTGAATATCTTGCCTGGCGCTCAAAACATTGATGAAGAAAAAATTAGGACCGTAAAAGATAGCATTCTTTATGAAATAAAATTGATCAAAGAGCATGTTATGTCGGATAAACTCAAAGAAAGACATTTATTTATAGATGTAGTGACTCACTCTAATGAAGAATCGGATATTGTAAGAGATACTCTCTCAGAAATTGTAAATGAATTGCGTTCAATCGGTAAGACACTGTTTTTGAACTATAGAATAATCAACGCAAAAACAAAAACCATAGAAATTAATTCAAATCAAATTGAGCGAGCAAGTGATTAACTTATAAATTTACGAGCTTTTTCAATCAAAAGCGCGGTATCAACAAATGTTACCCTACCTATTGCTTCGTAAAATGTAAGCCAAGCATAATTATCAAGCTCATCGTCCTGTAAAACGACATTCTTCGTTTTTGCTTGCGCAAGAAAATATATTGCTTGTTTTGTCTTACCGTTTGACATCTTATATTCAATCATTTCTTTAAAACCATCAATTATCTTAACATCAAGACCGGTTTCTTCTTTCACCTCCCTTAAAGCGGTTTGCTTGTCTGTTTCTCCAGGTTCTTTATGGCCCTTTGGAAAACCCCAATTTTTATGAGCGATATCATGCACTACCAAAAACAATGGTTTTGCATTTTTTTCCATCTTAAAAAA
>JALSPS010000067.1 GCA_026985835.1 Candidatus Kaiserbacteria bacterium | reverse complement strand
GCTCCTGCCCGGGCTCGCCCGTTGTCGTTCGTCCCTCACTCCAACATGGCTCCGCCTTTCAAGTCCCTACGCAAAAGCAAGCAGATGCTTTTGCTTCACTCTCGCATTCAAAAAGCCGGCTCTCACCGACTTTTTTCTGCGCGAGTGAAGGGACTTGAACCCTCGGCCTTCCGCGTGACAGGCGGACGCTCTAACCAGCTGAGCTACACCCGCTTCTTGAACGGCATTATAACAAAAAAATACCATTTGTACATACAAGTCTTCACATTTGTGTCGGGGGTGGGAATTGAACCCACGACCTTAGGTTTATGAGTCCTACGCTCTAACCAACTGAGCTACCCCGACAAATAAACTAGTGTGAGCTAATTGTAAAGAAAAAATAAATATAAGCAAGTCTTGTAGCGGGACCTGGATTTGCACCAGGGTCTCGAGGTTATGAGCCTCGCGAGGTACTGCTCCTCCATCCCGCTAATGCAGATTATATTAACATATTTTTATTTAAAGTCCACTTTTAATAAATAAAGAATGTGTTAAAATTTGCTTATTATAAGTTATATAATTTATTATGATAAATAAATTAAAGAGAATCACTTTGGCAAAACGTCCAGAAGTGATTGCGCATAATGTCGCATTATTGTTTATATTTTTGTTACCTACTCTTGTATTGCCAGGCTTTTTGGTTCCGCAACAATATCGTAGTGTGGTATTATTGGCTGGTCTTGCCTTAATACCATTTCTATTCTGGCTCTACTCTGTATATAAAACAAAGGAAGTTTTGTACGCAAAAAGTTATGTATTACTCTCAGCTGTGCTTCTTCCAGTTGTTTATTTGATTTCAGCATTACTTTCAGGTGATATTACCAAAGGTTTGTTTGGTTTTGCTGTTGAAAATTCAACTTTTCTTTTAATGGCTCTTTTTGTGATGTTATTTCTTAGTTCGGCATTTTTATTTGCAAAAATTTCATCCGTAGTGAAGATATTTATTGCTCTTAGTGCATCTTTTTCGGTATTTGGTGTTATTGAGATAATTCGTGTTGTGTTTGGAGCAAACACGATATTACCATCTATTTTTTCTCCAAATGTTACCAATGTTACACTTGGAAGTTGGAATGATATAGCTGTTTTCGCAGGACTTGCAATGATAATTTCTATGGTTAATTTTGTATTTAAACCATTGAATAAGATCCTTAATATATTATCATATATTAATTTTATTCTTGGACTTGCTCTATTAATTGTGGTAAATGTAACCATTATTTGGGTTTTTATGGCAATAATCTCAACAGTAATGACAGTTTATTATTCAGCGGCAAAATCTGCAGAAACACCTACAGAATTTTCCCAAAAGAATCTAAGGGCAATCATTGCCCCATCAATTACTTTAATTGTGTCATTGATATTTATTTTCGCTGGAAATTACATAAGTATGCAAGTTGCGTCATTAACAAATATACATTATGTGGATGTTCGTCCGTCTTGGGGTGGTACAATAGATATAATTAAAAATGTGTATTCCAATGATATGATATTTGGCTCAGGTCCAAATACATTTCAATATGATTGGCTAAAGTTTAAACCAGTCGGAGTAAATTCAACATATTTTTGGAATTCACTTTTTGGAGCTGGAATTGGTATAATACCAACAGCATTTGCAATTACGGGGCTTGTAGGCGGATTATTATGGATTGTATTCGTTGTTAGTCTTCTTGTTCTTGCATTTAAATTACTATGGGCAAGAATGCCAAATGATGCCATTCGCTTTGTTTCCTTAACTACAGTTTTTATAACGATGTATTTTGTTCTCTTGTTGATATTATATGTTCCTCAAACTGTTATTCTGGCGTTTGCATTTATGTTTGCAGGCATTTTGCTTAGTGTTGCTAGAAATTTAAATGTTGTTCAAACAATTAAGATTTCAGGGCAATCAAATTCTACAACAAACTTTGTTTTGACTATCGGTATAGTTATTGCGATTTCAATTTCAGCAATTTTTACCTTTGTAATTGCAGACAAATTATATGTAACCAATCAGATAAATATGGCAGTTAAATCAATTCAAGAAAATAAAGTCACCAATGCTAAAGAATATATTCAAAAAGCAATTAAATTTAATTTTCTTGGAAAAGATGAAAGACCATACTTTTTATTGACACAAATATCAATGAGAAAAATAAATGATCTTTTAAAGGAGAAGGAGCAAGGTACAGAAACTTTTAAAAAGAATGTAAAAACTGCAATTGAAAATCTTGTACTTAATGCAAAAAAGATGGTAGAAGCAAACCCTAAAAATTATGCTAATTATGTTGGTCTTGGAGATATTTACGGACAGTTAATCCAACTTGGAACTCAGGGCGCGTATGATGCTTCAATTTCAGCTTATAAACAAGCCCTTGCACTTTCTCCTAAGGATCCAAGTATTCCTCTTGCAATGGCAAGAAGTGCATTTTTAGCAGGAAAGATTGATGAAGCAAAAAAATATGCAAATTTATCTCTAAAACTAAAACCAAATTATACAGATGCCTATTATTTACTTTCTCAAATTGCAATAAAAAGCAAAAAGCTTGATGAGGCTATAAAAAATACTGAATCTGCCGTTTTACTCTCACCGAATAATACAGGATTATTGTTCCAGCTTGGTGTTCTTCTTTATTCAAACAAAGATTATAAAAAATCAGCTCAAGTATTGGCAAGAGCGATAAACATAAACCCTAAGTATGCCAATGCACTTTACTATTTTGGACTTTCTGCTTTAAAGTTGGGTGATCAAAAAACAGCACTCAAAGCTTTTGAGGAAATAGCCAAATTAAATCCGGATAATAAACATATTAAAGAAATTATAAATTCAATTAAAAAAGGAGAAACAAAAAATGTTAAAGAAAAAGGGTCAGATACCGAAAAGCCTGTTAAGGAAGCTGGAGAAAAATAGAAATGATTGAGCGGATTGTAAAACTTTTAGCAAGGGAGATACGCGGGTTGCATCAAACTGCGTATCTCCTTGCTTTGTTTGCATTGCTTTCTTCCTTTCTCGCGCTTGTTAGAGATAGAATTCTTGCAGGGGAGTTTGGCGCGGGCGAGATTTTGGATATATATTATACGGCTTTTAGAATACCGGATATATTATTTTTTACCATTGCATTGATGGTCTCTGTTTTTGTTCTTATACCGCTTTTAAATTCATATAAGGATCAAAATAAATCAAAAGAGCTTATAGGAAGTATTATTATGGCATTTGCTTTAATTCTGATAGGTATTGATTTGGTTTTATTTCCTTTTATTCCGGTTATTTTGAATAAATTTTTTCCAGCTTTGATGAATGGAGAATATGGGTATGAGCTCGTGTGGATGTCGCGAATAATGTTGTTGCAACCTTTATTTTTAGGTATATCAAATATATTATCCGCTGTCACTCAAACTGCCGGTAGATATATATTGTATGCAACGGCGCCACTTCTTTACAACATCGGTATTATATCAGGTGTTTTATTATTTTACCCCATATTCGGCATATATGGATTGGCGCTTGGAGTTATTATGGGAGCACTGGCTCATATGAGTATTCAAATTCCATTTTTGCGCGCAAATGGTTTTTTGACACTGGATACATTTAAAATAAGAATTGGTGAGACTTTGAAAATAATTAAAATTTCACTACCTCGCACATTAGGTATGTCTGCATCGCATATTGCATTTTTCTTTCTTTATTCCGTTGCATCCGGGATAACAACCGGTGCTGTAAGCGTAATACAATTAGCGAATAATTTACAGGCTGCGCCTGTAAATATAATCGGCTCCAGTTATTCAGTTGCAGCTTTTCCAACTCTCTCAAGACTTTTTGCGCAACAAAAAATGGATAAATTTAAAGAACATATATCTTTGGCAATAAGACATATCATTTTTTGGTCAATGCCACTCATTGCGGTGGTTGTTGTATTAAGAGCGCATATTGTAAGACTTGTATTGGGATCTGGTGCTTTTGATTGGACTGATACGCGTCTTACCGCCGCTGTTCTTGCAATTTTTATCATTACACTTACATTTCAGAGTATATCACTTCTTTTGGTTAGGGCATTTTATGCAATAGGGAATACATTTATTCCATTCATTATAAATGTATCAATTGCCATTTTTATGATTATTTTTGCCTATGTATTTTTGCATTATATAAATCATCATATTTTTTTACAAACG
Organism: Candidatus Kaiserbacteria bacterium; assembly: GCA_026985835.1. GTDB lineage: Bacteria > Patescibacteriota > Minisyncoccia > Phycocordibacterales > UBA2100 > S143-145. The sequence continues at coordinate 5,539 of JALSPS010000067.1, read as the reverse complement.
GTATTAGCATATATTTTGAGAATAAATAATGTAGATGGCGCGAATATATTGGTCATTCCTTTAGCATTTGCATCGGCAAGTATCATCAATGCTTTTTTACTTACAGTAGTTTTTTCACTAAAATTCGGAAAAATAAAAGTGGGAAGAGTGCTATCAGATTCAATTGTTTCAGCTTTTGCTTTTGCTTTAACGATATACTTCAGTTTGCATATCCTGGATAATTATGTAAGCATAAATACGACATTTGGCTTACTTATCCAAGCATCTATTTCTTTGATTGTCGGCGCGTTGGTTTGGTCTTTTGTTCTTGTTCTGTTTAAGAGTAAAGAATTTGTTGAGATTATTTCCACTTTAAGCTCAAAATTCTGGAAACGAAAGGCAATTTCTGATATAGATAATACCACCATATGACAAATATAAATAACATAAGAAACTTCGCAATTATTGCGCACATTGATCATGGAAAATCTACACTTTCCGATAGGATGCTTGAGATAACAAAAACAGTACCTAAAAGATTAATGAAGAACCAGGCCCTTGATTCAATGGAACTTGAAAGAGAGAGGGGAATTACAATAAAAATGGCGCCTGTTCGTATGAATTATAGGAATCATATTCTAAACCTGATAGATACACCGGGGCATATTGATTTTGCTTATGAGGTTTCAAGAGCAATGTCAGCTATTGAGGGGGTGATTTTGTTGGTGGATGCGACTCAAGGAATTGAGGCTCAAACGATGTCCGTTTTAAATGAGGCCAAGAAGCAGAATCTTGTTATTATACCGGCTCTTTCAAAAATTGATTCTCCACTTGCGCGAGTGGATGATATAAAAACAGAACTTTCTATGCTTCTTGATATAGATGATAATGAGATATTTTTAACTTCCGGTAAAACTGGCGTGGGGGTTGAAGAATTATTAGATGCGGTCATTGAAAAAATACCTGCTCCGAAAAAAACAAATAAAGATACTCAGGCTCTTATTTTTGATTTTAAATATTCTGATCATAAAGGAATAATTTTATTTTTGCGTGTTGTTAATGGACAGTTGAAAAAAAGGGATAATTATAAGTTTGCAATTGCAAAAGAGAGCTTCAAGGCAATGGAAGTTGGTGTTTTAAAGCCTGATGAAGAATCACGAGATGAGCTAAAAGCGGGGGAAATAGGTTATTTAGTAACGGGTATTAAAAAACCGGGTATAGTCAATGTTGGAGATACCGTTATTGAGCAAAATTCAAATACAAAGGCATTGGATGGATATATGTCTCCGGAACCTGTAATATGGGCAAGTATTTATCCGGAAAGTCAAGATGATTTGGCATTATTAAAACAATCCCTTGAGAGATTGAAGCTTATGGACTCATCCTTGTCATACGAGGAGGAATCAAGTGGAGTCATAGGTAGAGGATTTAGATGTGGTTTTTTGGGTATGTTGCATATGGAAATTATTACGGAACGACTTAGGCGTGAATTCAATCTAGATTTAGTAGTAACTCTTCCCACCGCAGCATTTGAAGTTGAATTAAAGAATGGCAAAAAAGAAACAATATATACACCTGCGAAATTTCCTGATGATGGTGAAATAAAAAACATAAAGGAGGAGTGGGTGAGAGCTCATATAATAATGCCACCCGAATTTTTAAGTCCGGTACTACAATTAATAAGGGATCATGAAGGTATTGTAGAAAATACTGAGACCTTATTAGATGGAAGAACTGAGTTGCTAGTTGAATTACCATTAAGGGAATTAATGAGAAATTTTTTTGATAAAATAAAAAATGTTACATCTGGCTTTGCTTCTTTGTCTTATGATATATTGGGTATGCGAGAGGGTAACGTTACCCGTATGGATGTTTTAATTGCTGAGGAAATAAATCCTGCATTCTCTAAGATAGTTTCAAAATCCAGAGTTAAGGAAGAGGCAGACTTTATGGTATCAAAACTTGATGAGTTGTTACCAAGACAACAATTTGTTTTGAAAATTCAAGCCAAAGCTATGGGGAAAATTATATCAAGTAGAAAAAAGAGCGCGACACGCAAGGATGTTACAGCCAAATTATATGGTGGTGATGTAACAAGAAAGAGAAAACTTCTTGAAAAACAAAAGAAGGGGAAGAAAAAACTTCTTGCTAAAGGAAAGGTGCATATATCTCAAGATGTATTTCTGAAAGTATTGCGTTCTTAATAAAATAGACCGGGAGCGTAGAGTATTATCATACTTATGATAATAAGAACTGCAAAAGCGCCCCAAACATATTTTATAATTTTTCGTGTTTTTTTATGAAATAAAAAGCTCATAATTAATTATTAATTTTTACTACAGTATTATATAATAAAGTAATGATTTATTCCAATACCATAAAAAAAAGAAAAAGAAAAAAATTTTTGTGGTTTATAATTCCTAAAATTGTTTTAATTATTTTAATAATATCTGTTGGATTTATGCTAAAAATTGTGTGGTTTATGCATAAAAAAAGTGAAATTGCCAAAGAAAAAGAGGAAAGACTTTTAAATGAATATAGAACCTTAAAAGATAAAAAAGATAAGCTGGAGGAGCAAGTTGAAAATTTGAATACAAAAAGAGGAAGGGAAGCTGCCCTCAGGAAGAAATTTAATCTTGGGAAAAAAGGTGAAGGGCTAATTGTTATCTTGGATAAAGAAATACCAAAAAAACAACCAATAGAGAAAAAATCTGTATTTCAATCAATTAAAAATTTCTTTGGATTTTAATCATTTTCTTTCTTCTCTGTAGTCGTTTCACTTCGTCTTGCTTATGCTGATGTGTAAAATCATTCACTCTTCTATTGCATAAAGTTTCCGTGGAGGTTTTTCCATGGAGGTTGAACCTCCATGTTTGAGAATTTGTTGTGCGGGTAGGGAGAATCGAACTCCCGATTGATGCTTGGGAAGCATCCGTTATACCACTTAACTATACCCGCGAATGACTCATTATAACAAATTCCGTCTCTAATAAAACACCATAAATAAAGTTGCTCATATTAAAACATAAATGTATAATAATACATTATTATAAATAAAATTATCAATATGGTTAAAATTCAAAAAATAGCCGTTGCATTCATTGTTTTAATGGCATTTGTGCTAGCATTGGTATACGTTGCATTTCTTTGGGAAATGTTAGATAAGTCTGCCATGGTAGATATAATGGAAAAATCTGCAGAAACAATCATTATATTGTTTTTATTAGTATCAGCAGGTGTTGGAATACCTGAGTTATTAAATGCAAACAAAGACAAGAACACAGAGTAATACACATTGACTTTTGTTTTTTTGTGTTATACTCAAACGACTTATTAGTATTAATAATAATATGAGTGAAAATCAAAAAGAGGTTGTTATATATAGCACACCAACATGTCATTTTTGTCAGCTCGCAAAAGCGTTTTTTGATGAAAATAATATAGAATATACCGATTATAATGTCGCTGAGGATTATGAGAAAGCGCAAGAAATGGTTCAAAGAAGTGGGCAAATGGGAGTTCCTGTTATTTTTATTGATAACGAAATGACAATAGGATTTGATGAAGCACGCATTCGCAATCTGCTTGGTTTATAATCTTTAAAGTATATTTATTGAATTCAAAGCCCCGGTTAACTTGGGGCTTTGAATTTATATTTTTTATGTAATAATATAAATATGCTTTCAGAAGAAAGAGATGAATTGTTAGAAGAAACATATAAACTTGTTAAATCAAATAACAAGATGTTAAAAAGAATGCGCAGAGGAGCTCTTTTTAGTTTCATTTTTAAAATTCTATTTTGGGCATTGATGATAGGTGCACCTATTTGGTTTTATTATCAATATATGGAGCCTATTATGAATAAGTTTCAATCAACAGGCGGACAATCTTCCCAAATGCAATCTATGCTTCAACAGTTATTATCAAATGATGTAATAAAAAATTTATCTATTGATAAATTGCAAAAATTGAATCAACTTTTAAATCAGGCTCAAAATATAAATAAATAGAATTTTGCTTTTTTTATGATATAATCAAGCGCAGTTGCTCGGGTAGCTCAGTTGGTTAGAGCACTGGTCTGAAGAACCAGGTGTCGGCAGTTCGAGTCTGCCCCCGAGCACAAAACATCAAAATCAAATCAGTTTATCGGCTTTTAACTCGTAATTTTAGTTTTCTTGATTTGTTTATTTTTGGTAGTCTAACAGTTAGAACCCCGTGATTTTCAATTGCCTTTGCCTCTTCAACTTCAACTTCTTCCGGCAATAAAATGGTTCTTGAAAATGTTCCCCAATACAATTCTTGTATAAAATAATCTTCTTTTTCGGATTCTTTTGGTTCTTCGCGTGTGCCTTTTATGGTTAACATTTCTCTTGTTAAATCTAAATCAAGATTACTGGATGTCGTTCCGGCTACGAGTGCTCGCACAACAATTTCATCAGTGGTTTGATAAACATCAACCGCTAGCTCGGCATCGGGTTTGTCCATTTCTTCAAGTTCGTTTACATTTTCTTGAATGTGTGATTCTTGCTCGTCATAATCAAAAGAGTCATCGTCATCTGCATAACTTTTTATTTTTAATCCTCCAGATGAAGTTTTGTTTGATGATTCATCATCAAACAAATCATCGTAGTCATCTGGAACATTCCCTGTTAGTTTGTCTAAAAACGAAAATTTTCCCATAGGTTGATTTTAACAATTAAATCATAAATTGTATAGTTATAACTGTGGAATACTTACCGATGCCTGATGCGCTTTACTTTTTCAAATGCAAGAAGTAGGAAAATCAATCCAATCCAAACAAAAATAAATATATTATTAATGTTTGCGCCCGTATATGTTACCAGAGATATATTAAATAAACTATGTATGATTATTGCAAATATAAGTCCGATTGTGGTTATAATTATTTTAAAAATTCTTTTTTTATAAAAGGCGAATGCCATTGCAACCCCAATTGAAGATGAGGCGAGTACATGAAGTAATGTCGCTCCGATAAAGCGTGAGTTTCCTTTGTAAAGACTTGCAAGCGTCGTACTTTCTTGCAGCGAAGTAAAAAGATAAAGAGCATTTTCAAGCGCAGAAAAACCAAGTGCAATTGTGAGCATATAAATAATCATATCTATTGGTTCGTCCACAACTTTTCTAGTTAAAACCACAAAATATGCAACTGCAAATTTTAGAATTTCTTCAATGGAAGACCATGCAATTAAAATCAATGGAGTTGATACCAGTATATCCTTTGCATATTTTTGAAATGGAATCACCAAAGGAACTGTGAGAGCTCCGGCAATAAATGTTAAAATTATCATTCTTTTTGGTTCCGGGTGAGCTCTATCTTCCCTATCCCAAAACCATAACCAAAGCAAAGGAGGGACCACTCCTCCGATGGCGGCATAAATAATTGTTTGTATATCCATACTGTCATTTTAACATATCTAAAAAAATCCGCAGTTACATTATTGACATTAAGAATTGTGTCAGTATGCTTGTAATGGATCACATAATGAATGAAAGGAGAAGACAATGAAAAATGCAGGTTTTTTTGCTGACGATGTCATTC
>JALSPS010000066.1 GCA_026985835.1 Candidatus Kaiserbacteria bacterium | reverse complement strand
GGTAGCAATTAAACTATCTTGATTAGGAATAGCGGAATGAGTGTCTGGAGCATCACTTTTTTGTTCTAAAACATTACTGTGCTTAAGAGTAGAGAGATGAGTGCCTGGAGCATCACTTTTTTGTTCAAAATCACCGGAAGGTTCTAATAACATTCCTGGCTTGTCATTCTTGGGTTTGTGAGTAATAGAGTCATCATTAACACAAAATATAGATTTTGGATTTTTTGATTTTTGAGGTCCTGAGGCTTTTCGTTCTGCTTTAGCAAGAATTATCGTGGCCAGATTTTGAACCATAAAAAGAAACCCGGAAGTATCATTTGTACTGGTGGCTGATTGTTTGTCTTTGCTTTTTTGTTTTTCTTCAAACTTTTTTTGCGTTGCGACAGCGCATTCTTTCCCGTCTTTTTTTATAATTGCATTTGCGGGAGGGCAACCGAATTCTTTTTTATTTATAGGTATTTTACATGTATTAGTATATTTTATAAGATCTGCAAAATTTGAGTTATGAGTTCTGTTTACGTATGAATAATCATATGTCTTAGCAAAAATACTCATTGTTATACAATACTTTATATCAGAACCATCCGACCTATGACATTCATAAACTGGGACGCACCTCGTGGCATCTGTGTCACACATATCATCACTATTAGGATCGGGAATATGAATTCCGCCTTTTTTACTTGCTTCACAACACCAAACTTCTTTTTCACTAGCGCCTGAAAAAAAGGGGGTAAACAATATAAATAAAACCAGTATAAATACACTCAACCTTTTCATACTATTATTATTAGCATAATTTAATAAATTTTGCATAACTAAACTGTGTATAACAATTGACAAATAATCATGAATATGATTATCTCAATGTAGGACCAATGTCAACAATTCGCCTACCTGCATCCGACAGGCGATTAAAGAACAAGGAGAGAGAGAATGAAAAAGATCATCAACATTCTTATTATGATAGCTTTCAGTGTGATTGCTTTCACACTGAGAACAACGACACCTCTCGCCGCAGGGACAAAAGTAGTGGAAAAAGTGGCAAAAGAGGTGGTACAAAAGGTGAATGAAGTCACTGAAGAAATGGAGAAGGTGTGTCTTCAATCCCCAATGATAAAAAAATTCATAGATATGGCATGGACAAAAAACAGAGACTTTTTCAAAAAAGGTGGGAGGTTAGAAGTCGAGATATGGTATACAATCAAGAAAGAAAAGGGCGCTAAGCCAAAGATACACTGGAAGTGCAGAATAGTGAGTAAAAGAAGAAAAACAAGGACTTATCTGCTATTCCCAAAAGGTAAAGGTGAACAGAAACTTATCAGAGAATAAATTCAACCCACGGGTTTTGCAAAGCAAAACCCGTGGGTTATTTTTTGACAAATAACCAAAAATATGGTTTTATATACTTTGTCGTGGGATGTGTTTTATTATTTGAATCAAATTTAAATAATTTAATAAATTTATAAAAAACAATACAATAATGAAAAAGAGATAAATCAGTTTTATTGACTTATCCACGATTGACCAAGATTAATTTATGTGATAAAAATTGAGTAATGACGGCAAAAACAAATACAACTCCGCTTTCGTTTAATCCCGAAACACAAACAAAAATTTTATTAAAAGCGCTTGAAAATGAGCGCACTTTAGATGTGCTTATGCGTAGATATGGCCTTAAAGGGGAGCCGGAAACACTTGAATCTGTCGGCTCTAGTTACGGTATAACTCGTGAACGCGTTCGCCAGATTGAAGCTCAAGCAATAAAAGCGATACGCAAATCTCAAGAATATTCTAAAATTGCATCAAATTTAAAAGAGCTTGCAAATGTTATTGAAAAATACGGAGAGGTTATACCCGAATATGAGCTTATCAAACTTCTGAATTGCACAGACAAAGCAAAGCGACATATATTGTTCCTCCTTGATGCTGGAGAATATTTTTCAAAGAAAAAAGAAAATCCTGAATTTTATACTCATTGGTATTTGGATGAAGCGAGAGCTCATTCTGTCAGAGAAGGTCTTCGCTCTCTTGCCAGAGAATTATCAATTGATATAACACTTCCGGAAGAAGAAATTATTGAGAAATATATTCAAAAAATTCCTCATCCTGAACTCATTAAAAAAGCAAACAATAAAGAAACTCCTATAAGGTGGCTAAAGATTTCAAAGAAAATTGCTCGTAATCCTCTTGGCGAATGGGGACTGGCTCATTCTCCTGCAGTTCGCGTAAAAGGTATTCGGGATTACGCATATCTAACCCTCAAGCGACACGGCTCTCCAATGCATTTTTCCGAGGTAGCAACACAGATAGAAGAACTTTTTGGCAAAAAAGCAAATCCTG
>JALSPS010000065.1 GCA_026985835.1 Candidatus Kaiserbacteria bacterium | reverse complement strand
GGATTAAACTGCGTCGCACGTGTACGATTTGAATATTTCCCACCAACGGCGGATTTCTTTCCTGTTATTTGACATACATTAGTCATAATGTACCAGATATTACTAAATTTAAGGCATTTGTCAAATTTATTAATAAACCAAATTTATTCCATTGTGTTTATCGGCACTTTAAAAGAGGAAATACATTAAAAATTTATTACATAACATTGCTTTTAGTTATATTTTCGTGTATTCTCGCGAGTATGAGGCGACTTTTAAAATATAGAAAAACAATAGCGGGAATTTTGTTTTTTGGCGCTTTTGTAATCATTGTATTTTTATGGTTTTTATCCAATAAAAAAACTGATGAGCCTGCAGTTTTTGTTAAACCACAAAAACATACAGTAACAAAATCTATAAAAGTTGATGGTAACATATTCTCAGATAGCAGCTTAACTTTGCAAGCGGAAGCGTCCGGTAAACTGGTTCGCGTTAATACGAAAGAGGGTAAAAGAGTTCAAAAGGGAGAGCTCCTTGCGGTTGTAGATAATTCTGCGGAAGTAAGCGCTCTTACAAGCGCTCTTGCGCAATTAAAACAGGCAAAATCCGAGTTGGAAAAAGCGTTGAATGGCGCTCAAATTGAAGATAAAAATATAGCGAAAATATCAATAGATGTTGCAAAAGAAAAGGTGAGGGTAAGTAGGCAAAAAGCCGGTTCAGATTTACAATCATTATGTTATGCGCTGCAGACATCAAAAACGCTTATTGATACATACTTTTTAAACGCCGAGACTGCAACTCCAAAAATAAATTTACCGGTAATTGGAGGGGGAGATAAACTAACTCTTGAAAACAAAAGAGTTGGACTGGAGGGATCTTATACAACCGGAATTTGCGCCTCTTTGGAAAACATTCTTGATAATAAGGAGTTTATATTGAATACATCGCGTAATTTTTTAAACTTTTTTGATTTGTTTATAAACACGCTTAAAGCTTCAATAAATAAAGATAATAAATTGCGAGACAAGCTTCTGGCTCCGATTTCCGCTCTTTCTTCCGGGCGGGATTTATTGTCTTCAAAAATCAATTTAGCGCAAATTTCTTTTTCAAATTTACAAGTTGCGGAAGTGGGAGTCGCGCAGGCAAAGGAGTCATACAATAAAGTACTTGCCGGAACGCGCAAAGAAGATATATCAGTATTGCAAGCATCCGTTGCGCTAAAGGAGTCGCAAGTTCAATCAGCTCGTAGCGCTCTTGCGAAAACTTACATTTATTCTCCCGAGAATGCCGTTGTGTCAAAATTATATAAAAAAGAGGGAGAGTATATTTCTCGCGGAGCGCCGTTTGCAGATTTGACTGCGCGAAATTTTTACATAAAAGCGCTTGTTCCGGAGGTTGATTTGCCGAAAGTGAAAGATGGACAAATTGTATTTATTGTATTTGATGCATATAAAGAAAAGCCGATAACGGGAAAATTACTTTTTGTTTATCCGGAAAAGATAGTCAAAAGCGGAATAGTGTATTTTAACGCGAAAATTGAATTGTTTGAAGAGCAAATAAAAGGTTTAAATATATTCCCTGGAATGTCGCTTGATGTGATAATTCCGTATGAGCAAGTGAACGCAAATCTTGCATTGCCGAAAAAATTTATCAAAAAAGACAATAAAGGTTATTATGTTTTGATAAAAAATGACAAAGGCGCGCATAAGAAATATATTAAAATAGGATTATATGGAAATGAGTTTGTTGAAATTATTTCAGGGCTCAATGAAAAAGATAGTGTTACAGAGATAAAATATGAATAATTTTAAATTAGCGCTGTTTTTAGCAAGTAAATCAATTTTAAGAACTGATAAATGGTCTCTCGCGCTTGTTATTATAGTTATGCTTATTGTCTTTGTTAACCTTTTATTTACGGATGCTGTATTTTCGGGCATTACACACTCAATAAACGCAAATAAAATTAACTATCAATTTGGAGAACTTATTATTGAACCGGCTCCATCTGAGAGGTTTATCAAAGAAACCGCAAAAATAGTTAACTTTTTACATCAAGATTTTCGTGTAAAAAGTGTTGAATATTTTTTAGATGCGGGCGCTGTATTTAAAAATAAAAAAGCCAAAGATGGTAGAGACGATGAACAAATCGCAAGTCTGATTGTCGGTGTGCATACAAACGAAGATACGTTTAATTATAGAAATAAAATAATAGATGGAAATTTTTTGAGTTCGGATGCATTTGGAGAAATTGTTTTAGGAAAAGGTCTCTCTGGAGGATATGGGCTTGGGGTATTCCCTGATGATTTGGATGGAATGAAGCCGGGAGATAGTGTTTATGTTGGTATTGATGGTTCAGAACGAAAATTTAAAATTATTGGTATTTTGGGAACAAAAAATTTTACC
>JALSPS010000064.1 GCA_026985835.1 Candidatus Kaiserbacteria bacterium | reverse complement strand
ATGATTTTATATTTTTGGATTGTTTTATTGGTTGTACTCTTGATTTTTATGATTTTTAGGCATCCTAAACAAAATCGTTTATGGTGTCCTGAACATTCAAAAACACCTCGTGTGGAAATTGATGGAGATAATATAAAAATACACAACTTTATATATGTAGAATATAAATCCGCTCTTAACCCGGAAAAAGTGAAGCATACCATATTTGAATTTAAACTAGCTCAATTAAAAGGATTGTCTATACTTCTGGAAGAGTTTCCTATTAAAATTTGGAAATACACCTTTATGCCTGCGCATCTTTTTTTGAGTTTTGAGCTTGACGATGGTCGTGTATTTTCAATTTCTGTAGCGGGAAGAAGGCTTCGTAATGAGAAAATCTCTTTTAAAAGAATACTTCCGCATTATAAAGAAATTTTTTATAAGGTAATTAACGAAAAAGATACAATAGTTGAAAGGGCCTATTTTGAAAAAGACACTGTTTTTCTTTTCCCTCTTAATGCAGAAAGAAAACAAATACAAAAAGTTTTTTTAGATATGGCGGGGGAAATCAACAAACTTGATAAAAAACCCGAATGGTTTGATACTTTTAGTAAAAACTGCACAACTGAAGCTATTCGACATTTACGCAGGTCCGGCTTCCGTTTTCCTCTATTTAGTACTCGTTATATTTTAACCAATTCTTTTGAAAAATTTCTTTTTAAAAAAGGTTTCCTGCAGGTTAAAGATGAAAGTGACATTCGTAAAGTATACGATGTAACAAATTATATCGTAACTCATAGAGATGACACAAATCTTTCAAGAAAAATAAGAGATGAAATTAAAAAAAGAATTTAGCCGTATAGTTTTTTTGATTTTTCAGTTATTATTCTTCCGCGAGGTGTTCTTTCTATTAAACCAAGTTGTATTAAAAATGGTTCGTGGACCTGTTCAAGAGTTTGTTCTTCTTCGGATGTCGCAGTAGCAAGAGTTTTCAATCCAACTGGACCACCTGAGAATTTTTGTATTATTGTTTTTATTATGGCGCGATCCTGCTCGTTTAATCCAAGCTCATCTATATCAAGCAATTCAAGGGCATTTTTTACGCTTTCCATATCCAAATGAGAATTGTTTATTTGCGCATAATCGCGACAACGCTTTAGAAGATAATTTGCAATCCTTGGTGTAAATCTGCTTCTTTTGGCTATTTCCTTCAATGCGTCTTTATCAGCTTTGAGTTCAAGTTTTTTTGCGCTTTGGGTTAGTATCTCAGCTAGCTCATCCTCAGAATAGTAATTTAGCTTGAATGTTCCACCAGAGAAGCGTGAGCGCAAGGGGCTTGAAATCATTGAGGCTTGAGTAGTTGCAGCAACAAGAGTAAATGGCTCAAGCTCCAGTTGCAGAGTGCGGGCGCTTGCGCCTTTCCCTATTATGATATCCAAAATACCGGACTCCATTGCAGGATAGAGTATCTCCTCTATGTTTTTGTTTAATCTATGAATTTCATCAATAAAAAGAACATCTCCTTTTGTTAGATTTGTCAAAACAGATGCTAAATCGCCAACTTTTTCAATAGCGGGGCCGGATGTTATACGCAGGTTTGTATTCAATTCTTTTGATATAAGGTGAGCAAGAGTGGTTTTGCCGAGCCCGGGCGGACCATAAAAAAGTATATGTTCGGGAGATTGAGCTCGTTGTTTCGCCGCGCTAAGAAGTATATTAAGGTTTTCTTTAATTTTTTGTTGTCCTACATATTCACTCCAAGATTTTGGGCGAAGAGCTGAATCAAGCATATCCTCATTGTTTTGTCCATTATTGTTTGACATTTGTCAATTTATATGTTAGATTAACACAGGTTTGAAAATATAATTCTCTAAACGAGAACATCAGGAATACAGCGTGGACGATCCGGTTCGCGCTAGATCTATCCATAGTCTGTTTCCGGATCGTTTAGAGAATTATATTTTCAACTAAAGTCATACTAGCATAGTTTTTTAAAAAAAGAACCCCGAGCGCGCCTGCGCGCTCGGGGTGAAAATCAGAGTAAAACTGCGCCGGCTTGCCGGCAGTGGCGGATGTTTGGAACATCTTCTTGTTTTTCAGGCGGAAGGGTTCCTTCTATAAATTTCTGCAAAATAACCTCCTCCCACCTTGATAACTCTGAAGGTTGGCGAAGACATTCTTTCGCCGCACCTTTCAGTTTTTTTATTGTCATGACTTCCAAACATTTGTCGTAGCCATGACTTATCAATATTCTCCTTACTTGTGGATAATTCGTGGACATTTCTTTTCTCCTCTTTCCATTTGTTCCCCCCAGTCTTTTGACAATTTACGATAAAACTTATAAAAAGCAAGTGTTTTATCTCAGTTCCTCGTCAAGATTTACAACACGGGATAACTCCTCAAGACTGGTAATACCCTCAAGCACTTTTACGATACCGT
>JALSPS010000063.1 GCA_026985835.1 Candidatus Kaiserbacteria bacterium | reverse complement strand
ATCCAAAACCAACGCTTTGATAGATACACGATATAATGGATTTGCGAGACCAGGCATAATTTATTCAGCTATTTCTTGTTCTTTTTTTCCAAATAAAGAATCAAGGGCTTCATTGGCATCTTTAATAATTTTTTCCATCTCCTCTTTTGCTGAAAACTTTTCATCTTCGCTAATCTCGCCGTCTTTTTCCTTGGCCTGTATATCTTTCCACACATCATCTCTTGCTTGCCTGAGAGAAACACGCGCTTCTTCAAGCTTATCCTTTGCCAATTTTAAAAGTGTAGCCCGCCTATCAGCTGTTAGTTCCGGAAATATGATCCGTAAAGTTGAACTATCCGCAGAAATTGAAACACCAAGATTTGCATCAGTGATGGCCTTTTCTATATTTTTTAATTGAGAATTATCAAATGGGGTTATGCGCAATGTTCGGGCATCATCAATTGAAATACTTGCAATATGCCCAAGTGGAGTAAGAGCTCCATAACTATCAACCTGAATAGAATCAAGAAGCGCTGGCGTTGCTCTGCCAGTTCGAATACTTTTAAATTCGGAAACCAGCCATTCGTTAATCTCTTCTACCTTGTTTTTTAGTGATGAAAAATCGTAATTCATATTTTATTATTAACCATATAATAATCTCATTATACTATAGTTTTCAAAAAACAAAATTGTTAACAAACTGTTGTGTCTATAAACTATAAAATTGTTGCCAAGGTATGCAAAATTCTCTTTAATGATGCGCCGGGAGATTTAAAAGCTTTTTTCAATTCATATAAGATATGTAATTTATCTTTATTTTCAATTACAGATTTTGATAAAAATACTTCCAATGATTCAAAAAGTTGTTCTATTTTCGTATAATTTTTATTCTTTACAATTTTATCTACATATTTTATCCTGTCTTGAAAAGACATTTGCATAAACTTTTCAGCATCTGAAGTGTAGTCTCTCGCAAAATTTGAATAAATAATCCTGCATCTTGATAAAAAAGTACCTCTTAAATAAGAAATATACTTTGTAACCAAAATAAAGTGTGTATTTATCGGTGGCTCTTCGAGTAATTTTAAAAGAGCGTCCTGAGCTTGGTTTGTAATAGAATCAAATCTTAAAAAGAAAAGCTGTTGTTTTTGCAATGTTTTTAAATTTGCAAGTCTTGTTATATCTCGTGAATCATCAATTCCAAACAATTCAAACTCACGAATAATTATATCCGAATCTGAAAACTGATTTTTATTTTGATTATTAAATTCATTCAATAATTCTTTAAAATATCTTTCATCACCTTCACAAAGATATGCATGAAATAATTCTTTGTCCTCAAAAGGAGTTTTCATACTAGCGTTTTGATATAATTGCCTTTTTGTATGTATCTAAATGCTCAAGCGCAATCCCGGTTCCCTTTGCCACGCTATAAAGCGCATCATCTGCCAAGTGAGCGTTCACTCCTGTTCTGCGTTGAACTAATTCGGTTAAATTACGGAGTTGGCTTGAACCACCGGTCATAATAATACCGTTATCAATTATATCCGCCGCAAGCTCCGGAGGAGTTTCTTGCAAAACATCTCTAATGGCTTGAACAATTTCTCTAAGCTCCCTTCCTATAGCTTTTACAATATCGTTTGTTGAAATTTCAACACTTCTAGGCAAACCGGTCAGGTAATCACGGCCTTTAACTGTTAAAGATAACTCTTCTTCCAAAGGAACAGCCGAACCTATTTTGATTTTTATACTTTCTGCAGTCTTATCTCCTATTGCAAGATTATAATTTTTCTTTACAAAATCCGCAATTGCATGGTCTATTCTGTTTCCGGCGCATTTTACGGAAGTGCTCGTAACAATTCCGCCAAGGGATATGACCGCAACATCAGTTGTTCCTCCACCGATGTCAACAATCATATGACCTCGCGCTTTTTGAATTGGAATACCAGCGCCAATTGCCGCAAGAATAGGTTCTTTAACAACTTGCGCGGTTCTTGCTCCGGCTTTAAGAGCAGCTTCTATAACAGCTCTTCGCTCTGTTGAAGTAACTCCGGCAGGCACACTTATTAAAACATCCGGCTTAAAAAAGTTATACCAATGCATCGCTTTTTTCATATAATATCTAAGCATTGCCTCTGTAACTCTATAATCAGCTATAACGCCGTCTTTCATAGGCCGGTACGCAACAATATCATCAGGAGTGCGTCCTATCATATCTTTTGCTTCATCACCGATTGCAAGAATTTTATTTTCTTGCTCGGAGACAGCCACAACCGAAGGTTCCCTCAAAACAACACCCTTACCCGGCACAAAAACAAGCGTATATGTAGTACCTAAATCTACTCCCAACTTTGGTTTGAAAAAACTCATATCAACTATTGTACGCGAGTATTTAAAAAAATCAAAATTATAAGGCCCGCACTCACTTTGTGAGTGCGGGCCAG
>JALSPS010000062.1 GCA_026985835.1 Candidatus Kaiserbacteria bacterium | reverse complement strand
ATGTTATATGATCCTCCCCTCTTATTATATGTGTTATATGCATATCTATATCATCTACAACAACAGTTAAATGATAAAGGGGGTTAGTTAGAGATCGGGCAATAATGAAATCTCCAAAATCTGTTGTGTCAATTTTTATTTCTCCTCGGATTATATCATTGAAGACTATCTCTTTATTTGGATTTTTAAAGCGAATTACCCTCCCCTGCCCGGATTTTGATTCTTCGGCTTCATAAGCTTTTCCATCAGATATAAGTTTTTTAAGGGTGTCTAAATATAAATCTGTGCGTTTAGATTGCCAAAATGGTCCTTCATCAAAATCAAGTCCAAGTTTTGCGAGAGTGTCGAGCGCAATTTGTTCGTATTCTTTTTTGCTCCTCTCCAAATCAGTATCCTCAAATCTCATAATTATTTTACCATTGTGTTTTCTTGCAAATAAATAATTAAACAAAAATGTTCTAATGTTGCCAATATGAAGCTCACCGGTTGGAGAAGGTGGAAAACGAACTATTATTTTTTTTAGGTCATCTATCATTATTCTTCGTGTTCTAAAATTATTTTATAAAGAAGTCTTGCTATTTTATGCGCGGCATCCGGGCGATAGAATTTGCGCGCCGCATTTTGCATCGATGTATACATTTCTTTATCATTCATAATTCTTTCAATTTCTGCAAACAGAATGTTTGGTGTTAGATTTTTTTGTTTTAAAACCGTCGCTGCGCCAAAGCGTGCATATATAAAGGCATTTTCTGTTTGATCATGAGAAATTTCTTTTGGAATCGGTATAACAATTGATGGCAAGCCCCATGCTGATATTTCGGTGATTGCATTTGAGCCGGATCGCGAAATTACAATAGACGCTGCGCCTGCGGACATTCTCATAGCAAGCTGGTTTAAAAAGCTAAATGGCTTGTAGCGTTCTTTATATTCGGAATTTTGTAAAATAACATTTGATATACCTCTTATGTATTCAAGATTATTTTTTCCAACCTGATGAATAATTTGATATTTTGGTAATAAAAGGTTCAATGTGTTGAGTATAAGATCGTTTATTGCTTGCGAACCTGATGACCCACCAAGTACCAGTATTGTTGGAATCTCTCGATTTAATTTAAGATATTCAAAAGCTCCATCTTTAACCGGTATTGCAATACTTTTGCGAATTGGATTGCCAACAAGAGCGATTTTTTTTGAATCAACTCCTTTAAAATACTTTTCAGTTGTTGGATACGCTGTTGCTATCGCGCGAGCCCATTTTGCGGCTATCAAATTTGCTTTACCAGGCAGGGCATCGGATTCGTGAATAACGAGCGGTATGCGCAATAAGCGCGCGGCAACAGTTGTCGGAAAGGCTGCATACCCACCTTTTG
Source organism: Candidatus Kaiserbacteria bacterium (assembly GCA_026985835.1). Taxonomy (GTDB): domain Bacteria; phylum Patescibacteriota; class Minisyncoccia; order Phycocordibacterales; family UBA2100; genus S143-145. The sequence goes on along the minus strand of JALSPS010000062.1, from coordinate 1,096 downwards.
AAAATACAACATCGGGATATATAAAATATAATTGTATAGTCGCCTTTATTATACCGAAAGCCGTCTTAAAATAATCTGTAAAATTTTTAATTGAAAAGTATTTACGAACCTTGCCTGCCGGACTCTTTTTAAAAATTATATTTTGTTCAGATAGTGCGCGCGGATCAAAAATATCTGGACCGATATAATAAATTGTCGGTTCTAATAATTTTTCTTTTTCGGCTATTTCATAAATTTCTTCGGCTACTGAAATTAGCGGATAAAAGTGTCCACCTGTTCCTCCTCCTGTTAAAACAATTTTCATACCTCTATTCTAACAAAAACTCGCAAAAAAACTATATTATTTGTACCAGTCTATCCTTTTGTAATTTATGTTGCGTGACGCACTTGAGGGTTTAGATCAGAGATATATTTGTGAATTTGTTCGTATTTGATACAATTTGATATATGCAAGTTGGTTCTGCAATTTTAGAGAAAAATTTTTCAAAAATTAAAAATAAGTTTTTGGTTTCGCGCGAGTTTGTTGATTTTACACAAATTGATGTTTGTGACGGAATTTTTGTTCCAAGTCGTACATTCGCCTCTTCGGGGCGAACAGATAGCTTTAAGAAATTTAGAAGACTAAAATTAAAAAAACCGCTTGAACTTGATATGATGGTTGATTTTGAAAATAATAAAAGAAAATGGGTAAAAGTAATAAATATCACCAAACCAAATAGAGTTGTTATACATTTTGATTCAATTTTAGATTGGAATTTTGTTTTTGATAATTTGAATGGTATTGAAATTGGTCTTGGTGTTCACCTTAACAATAAAAAAAGTGAAGTTTTTAAACTTCTTGCGCAATACCCGTTTTCTTATGTTCAGGTAATGGGTATAGAAAAAGTTGGGTATGGTGGACAATCAATATCCCCTCTTGTATACAAATATCTTCAAGCTTTGCGAAAAAAATTTAACAATTTAACACTTTCTGTAGATGGTGGCGTAAAAGTTTCAAATGTAAAAAAACTAAAATCTTCAGGCGCAAATAGGGTTGCTGTCGGTTCCGGACTTTTTAAGTTTGAAAACGGTGTTGAAGAAGCCGTTAATTTATTTC
>JALSPS010000061.1 GCA_026985835.1 Candidatus Kaiserbacteria bacterium | reverse complement strand
AACTTTTTTTTGAAACTTTCGCAAAATTGCAGTTGTGTCTATCGGGTGAACGAATATGGAAATATCAAAAACTTTATCAAGATTGATTACCGGCGCAAACCACCCTGTTGTTAAAAAACGCGGGTAAGAAATTACAAAAAATGTCCTTAAAATTTTCTCGCCAAGATTCAATGACTTCGGTGTTATTTGCAAAGCGCTCGGCGCAATAACATCTTGAAGCTCTAAAACACCATGCTTATATATTTCATCCGGAAGTACCGGAATAATCTCCTCATGGTTGAGTTTGTTATCTTTCTTTTTAAATAAATCTAATAATCCCATAATTAAATTTGTGCTCCAAGCATATTGGCGGGCTGATCTTGCTCACCGGGGTTATAAATTTTGTATAATAATTCAATAATTTCTTCTGTATCAAGTTGAGCTGTTCTTACTTCTGAGCGCATCAGTCCTTGCTGAACTATGGCAATACGCTGATCAAGCTGAGAAACATTTTCTTCAAATGTTGTATTTTCTTCTGCTTTTGTTTGCTGTTTTTTACCAAATGGAAGAGCAGATAAAAAACTTCCTTTTTTTGAGCTTCCTGAGCTGACATTAATTATAGCAGGTGTATAAGGAACAACAACAAAGAAGTGTTTTGTCATAATGTTTGCCCCCTCAACAAAATTGCGTATAAAGTCTATATATTCTCTGATTTGGATTCTCATAAGCTCATCAATAGTATTTTTGTATGCTTCTTCAAGTGTTGAAAGATATGGTCTTATATCCAAGTCGCGAGATTGAATATAAATTTGAATTGGAAAATCAAGTGAGTTAAAAAAGTTTTGAAACTGCATAATAAAAGCATTTTGCTCATCTTCACTCTTAAGAGCAAAGTTTATTGATGAAGCCATTAAGATAGCGCGCATCGAACCATCTTTTAAGATTATAACACCGTCTCGGACTTCTTTTATCGGGACGAAATCTTGTGTTGCTTTTGATGCCTTTGCTACTTCATTTGCCATAGTGTGTATATTAACATACTTACCTGATAAGTTTTTCAGGGGGTATTATAAACCGCTTCGGTGTTGAATCTCCATATTTTTCTTGTGCTTTTTCTCGCGCTCTCTCTACGGCAAGGTGTTCATTAATATCAAGTCCCCATGCGAGGTCTTTTAATTTACTCTTGGTAAGATTTGGAATTGGAACAGGTTGTTCTGAGGTTTGTTTTTTAATTTCTTTTATTTTTTTCTTAGTTTTTCTAACTTTCCAGATATAGAGTCTTGGATGAATTATGAACATAAAGGCGGACTCAAGCATAAATATAAACGGTCTATTGTTTATTTTTATAAATGCAAGCGCAACAGATAGCCCACCAAGAGCTCCAATTAACGGCATGGCAAAAATGTGCGGTAAAGAACGCCATAAAACAAACGATAAACCGGCGCCACCGGCAAGATATACAAATTGTTTTATGGTTAGTGGTCCAAATATCTTATCTTCCACTTCTATAAATTGTGGTACTTGATATTGCATTAAGCAAATTATAACATCTTTAAATCACTCTACGGAAATGTTATACACAACTAATCTATACTTTCCCTGTATGGATCAGAATTGACATCCTTGCGCTCAGAGCTTGGAATGTTTGTTTGTAAATAATTATCCGTGGGAATTTCATTGGGCTGTGTATCTTCATCTTTTTTTGTCAAAATATCTTTTGCTTTTTGTTTTGTATCAAGCTCATATTGGAGCTCTTCGCGTATTGGTTTAAAGATGGTTCGTACTATTTCATCTGTCATCTCTTGTGATTTTGTAATATCCAGCCCCGTAACCGAGGATATGTTTGACGGAAGAGAATAAGGATCTTTTTGACCCACAAGAGTTGCTATGATTTCTTCTTCCAGAACATTCCATTTATCAAGGTGCAAGGCATATTTTTTGGCAAGTTTGCGCATTTTTTCCGTAACTTGTGCATTGTTGATAGCATTTTGAACAATTTCCGGAAGTTCTTCAATATATTTTTTATATTCAGTATTCATATTATATAATTATTGATCTTCACTGGCTTGTAATATGGATCTGGCTTGTGAACGGGCTTCCGAGTCTGTTTTTGCGGTACCGGCGCTTTTCAATCCTTCAACTATTTTATCAAGATCGCTTTTCCCAAGCTCTTTTTCTGCTAATTCATCGATGGCCTTTCCAATTTTTCCAAACTGAATTCCGGGACTTAAATCTTTTACAATAGTTCTTGAGTCTGAGCCTCTGAACAACCCGGCTTTCCTTGTTTTGGTTGGAGTCTTGTATTTATTAGGGTTCGCCGCTTTTAGTACCTCTTTTTGGTATTCCATCAATTCATTCATTGTATCTTCTGAAAGTGATATATTGTCTGGGTCATCCTTGTGAGAATCAAGTACTTCTTTATATTTATTTATTTGTTTCGTAACCGCTTTTATTTTTTCTTCTTCTTGCGCCAAATCTCTGCTGGCTTTTGAGATGTCTTTTTTGGATGCGCCTGTAGCCTCAAGTGTGTTCAAGCGTGATTTTTTTTCATCCATTTTAGTTGTC
>JALSPS010000060.1 GCA_026985835.1 Candidatus Kaiserbacteria bacterium | reverse complement strand
AAAGAGAATTCCGTGTTATTTTAGACCATATGCGCGCGGCGACTTTTGTTATTGCCGATGGCGCAACGCCGTCAAATGTTGAACAAGGATACTTTGCACGCCGACTCATAAGACGAGCAACGCTTTTTGGCGATAAATTGCGCGAAGGATTTGACCCGAGTTTTTTGGTGGATAGCATTATAGATGCATATAAAGATCATTACAAAGACCTTGAAGACAAAAGGGCAAATCTCAAAGAAGAAATCGCAAAAGAAGTTGCGCGTTTTCGCGCGACACTAAAAAAAGGTCTGCGTGAGTTTGAAAAACGCGCGCAGGGTGGCGCGCTTGACGCGGAAGCGGCGTTTGTGCTTTTTACCACTTACGGCTTTCCGTTTGAGCTTACCGAAGAGCTTGCTCTTGAGCGTGGGCTTTCTGTTGATAAAGAAGGTTTTGAAAAGCGAATGCAAGAGCATAAAGAGGCTTCCCGCAAAGGGGCGGAACAAAAGTTTAAAGGTGGACTTGCTGACAGTGATGAAAAAACCGTGCAGTATCACACAGCGACACATTTGATGCTTGCCGGCTTGCGCAAATATCTTGGCGATGAGGTAACACAGCGCGGAAGTAACATCACGGCAGAACGCGCGCGTTTTGATTTCACTCATAGCGAAAAAGTGCCACGCGAGATTTTGGACAAAGTGGAGGTATATGTAAATGATGCTATAAAGGCGGGTGCGGAAGTAATAACCGAAGAAATATCAAAGACAGATGCCGAAAAAGACCCGAGCATCACCGGCGCTTTTTGGGATAAATATCCGGAGATTGTAAAAGTTTGGACTATAAAAGACGCAGATGGAAATGTATATTCACGCGAGCTTTGCGGTGGTCCGCATGTAAAAAATACCGCTGAGATAAAAGGCACTTTCAAGATTGTAAAAGAGAAATCTGTTTCTGCCGGCGTGCGGAGGGTAAAGGCGGTGTTGGAGTAGGTGTAAATTTATACACACAAGACGGGTTTTGTTATTTTTTATACTTGATATACTTACCATATGGGATTGTTTTCTTTTTTAAAAATAAAAAAAGTAAAATATGCATTGGTTTTTGATGTTGCAAATTCATCCGTTGGTGTCGCGCTTATAACTCATAATCACAATAAAGAAACATCCCCCAAAATTCTTTACACCTACAGGCAAGATATTGAATTTGAGAAAGAAAATAATACGGCTGAATCTTTAACAAAAAATCTTAAAAAGACATTTCTAAATGTCTCAAATAAAGCATTTGAAAATATAAACTTATTTGAAAGCTCATCTTTTGATATCCATATCATAATGCATTCGCCATGGATGAAAATTGTATATGAATCAAAAGAGCAAAAGTGGAAGAAAAAACAAAAAATAACACGAAAGCTTTTAAGAACTTTTATTCAAAAAACATTTTCAGATTATTTGAAATCAAATACTCTTCTTGCAACTCATATATCAGAAATTAAATTAAATGACTATATTGTTGATAATCCGATTGGAAATTATGCAAACAAAATTTCTATAAAAATGTTTTTTATTCTAACACATACGGTGATAAAGAATTATTTCATAAACTCCCTTCACAAACAATTTGAAAACAGAAAGATTATTTTTAACAGTTTTTATTTTGCATCCTTATTTCTTTCAAATAAATATGCGCAGTCCAAAAAGAATTATTTGCTTGCAGATATTGGTGGAGAATTTATGCATATATATTTAATTCAAAACGGTTTTATTAAAGGTGATGTATCCATTGAATTTGGAAGTAATTTTATACAAAGAACAATTGAATCAAAAACCGGTATTCCAAAAGAGATAATAAAATCAAAATTGAATATGATAAATTCAAATGCTTTTGCTCCGTCAGAAACAAAAAAAATAAAAGATGCTTTATTAGAAGAGGAAAAAGTCTTAATTACATTATTGGGTGACGCTTTGCAAAAACTTTCTTCTGAAACAAAACTTCCATCAAGCCTTTATATTGCGGTAGCCGATTTTGCTCGTGGATGGTTTTTTGACATTTTCTCAAGGGTTGATTTTGCTCAATTTACAATTTCAAATTCACTTATCAAACCATCAGATATTATTGATAATACAAATACGAGTATTTATTATTTGAATTCAAGAGTGAGAAAAGATAAACGATTACTTATCAACAGTTTGTTTGTGGATAGATACACAGATTCTTATAAATATGATAAAATATACAGCAAGTAATAATTATTTTAAATTAAAATTATGATAAAGATATCATTTGATGACATAAGGGATCCACAAAAAAATACGGAAGATAGACCAACAGTGCGGGATGTCTCTCTTCCAAATAATTCACATTACAGAGAGCGCAGAGAGAAGCGCGCAAATAGAAGAATGCCGAAGCAGTCGGAAGAAATGAATATAAAAGTAAAGAAGGGGAGTTTTCTTTCTTTTTCATTTATGGGTTGGGCTGTTGTTTTGATCTTGCTATCGTTAGTTATAACCGGTTTTACCTTATTCTTTATGGGGAAAACAACAGTAACCATAAAAACAAAAGTTATAAATATACCTTTATCTCAAGAAGTGATTCATACCGCATATAAAGAT
>JALSPS010000059.1 GCA_026985835.1 Candidatus Kaiserbacteria bacterium | reverse complement strand
ATTTGAATTTATTTCGGGTTTCGTGTTTCGGATTTCGAATTTATCAATTTATATGAATGAATATTCAATCAATATAAAAGGAGGAAAAAGATGGCTTATAAAGTAAAAAAAGCAGCTGTGCTCGGTGCAGGTGTTATGGGTAGTCAGATTGCGGCTCATCTTGCAAATGCGGGTATCCCCTGTTATCTGCTTGATATTGTATTGCCGGAATTAAGCGATGATGACAAGAAAAAGGGTTTAACAAAGGATTCACCTGTTTTTAGAAACAAGCTTGCTGTATCCGCACTTAAAAAACTTGTAAAAATGAAACCTTCTCCTGTTTTCAATAAAAAGGTTTTAAATTTAATTACACCGGGAAATTTTGAAGATGATATGGAAAAAATCAAAGATGCGGATTGGATAATCGAGGTTGTTGCCGAAAGAATGGATATTAAGAAAGGGCTTTTGAACAGAGTGGAACAATATGCCCATCCAAATGCTTTGATCACTTCCAACACTTCGGGGCTTTCAATTAATGCAATGGTTGAAGATTGTTCTCCGGATTTCCAAAAAAGATTTTTCGGGACTCATTTTTTCAATCCTCCGAGATATATGAAGCTTCTTGAGATTATTCCCGGCAAAAAAACTGATAGTGAAGCAGTAAATTTTTTGGCTAAATTTATAGAGCGAAGACTCGGCAAAGGAATTGTTTATTGTAAAGATACGGTTAATTTCATAGGCAATAGAATAGGAGTTTACGGTATTTCAACCACTATTCAAGAGATGGTAAAGGCAGGACTTTCATTGTCCGAAGTTGATGCTGCAACAGGTTCGGTTATAGGACGTCCCAAAACCGCTTCTTTTAGAACCGGAGACCTTGTGGGCATAGACATTTTATACCATGTTGCGAAAAACGTTTATGATTTGGCTGAAGATGACGAAAAGAGAGACGAATTCAAATTGCCTGAATTTATAGAGAAAATGATAGAAAATAAATGGTTAGGCGATAAAACGGGACAAGGTTTTTATAAAAAAATAAAAACCGAAAAAGGAAAAGAAATTTTAGAATTAAATTACAATACTCTTGAGTATGAGCCAAAGAAAAAACCGATTTCAAAATCTCTTGAAATTGCAAAACAAGCGGGGGGAGTAAAAAACAGGATAAAAGCTTTTCTTTACGGCAAAGACAAACTTGCCGATTTTGCATGGAAAACCGTTACCAACACGTTAATCTACGCTGCAAATAAAATTCCCGAAATCTCAAATGACATTGTGAACATTGATAATGCTTTAAAATGGGGGTTTAACTGGTCTTTAGGTCCTTTTGAAACATGGGATGCAATCGGAGTTAGAAAATCCGTGGAAAAATTAAAATCCGAAGGTGTTGCCATTCCAGATAAAATTGAGAAATTTTTGGAAGCGGGTAATGAAACATTTTATAAAGAGGAGGATGGCAAAAAGCTTTATTGGTGTTTTTTGGAAAATAAATACAAACCTATTAAACAGGATGAAAGAGCCGTAACTTTAAAAGGAATAAAGCGGGAGTCTAATAAAATATTGGCAAAAAATAACGGTGCATCGTTAATAGATATTGGTGACGGAATATTATGTTTGGAATTTCACTCCAAAATGAATGCAATAGGTGCAGATACCGTTAATATGATAAATAAATCGGTGGAAATCGTGGAAAACGGATATGAAGGGTTGATTATAGCCAATGAAGGAAAAGCTTTTAGTGTAGGCGCAAATTTAATGCTTGTGCTGTTTGAGGCTGAAGATGAAGAGTGGGAAGAACTTGATTTTATGGTAAAAGCTTTTCAAAAAGCTTGTATGAATATAAAATATTGTTCAAAACCTGTGGTTGCCGCTCCGTTCGGATATACATTCGGCGGAGGCTTGGAAATTTGCATGGCTTGTGATGCAATTAATGCTTTTGCCGAAACATATACGGGGCTCGTTGAAGTTGGAGTTGGTGTTATCCCGGCAGGAGGAGGAACAAAAGAATTAATTGTGAGGAACCTTGATTGTATTCCTGACAATGCAGTTGGAGTGGACAGATTACCTTTTGCAAGAAGAGCTTTTGAGACAATAGCAATGGCAAAAGTTGCAACAAGCGCGATTGAAGCAAAAGATTTCGGTTATTTCAATAAATTCGACACTGTTACCATGAATAAAGACTTCCTTATTCATGATGCCAAACAGTTATGTCTCGGTCTTGCGCAAAGCGGCTATATCCCCAAAATGCATAGAAACGAGATTCAAGTATCCGGAAAAGCGGCTCTATCGCTTTTTAAAGTTGCAATTTACACTATGAAAGAGGCAAAACAGATTTCAGACTATGACGCTTATATCGGTGAAAAATTAGCCTATGTTGTGGCAGGCGGTGATTTGGACGAAGGCACAATTGTTGACGAATGGTATCTTCTTGATTTGGAGAGAGAAGCTTTTCTGTCACTTGCAGGGCATCCTAAAACACAGGCAAGAATGAGACACATGCTAAGATTTAACAAGCCTTTGAGAAATTAGAAAAGATTTTACTCATAAAAAAAAGGATAGGGATTAAGGGACAAGGGCAAAGGAATAATTGATAATTGAAAATGGAGAATTGAGAATTAAAAAACTCTGCGGTACTCTGCGTTCTTTGCGGTTAAAAATCGTATCACGGTGATATGTTTTGGATTTTGAAAATTTGATATTTGAATTTGT
>JALSPS010000058.1 GCA_026985835.1 Candidatus Kaiserbacteria bacterium | reverse complement strand
CAAGATAATTCATAATTTTGCGGAGGGTGCGAGACTCGAACTCGCATGCGCAGAGCGCGCCTGTTTTCAAGACAGGTCCGTTACCAATTCCGGGCAACCCTCCAGAGGTATAATAACAAAAATAATTTATTTTGCACGCATATTTTGTAAATCAAAATATAATGTATAATACATACTATGAATACAATAAGCTGGGAAGGAATTAGCCATAATTATAAATCCAAAAATACGAATTGGTTTTTGTCTGTTTCCATAATATCAATAACGACTGTAATAGTTTCTCTTCTTTTTAAAAATTGGTTCTTTGCCATTTTAATAGTTATTGTAACAATGACAGCAATGCTCCTTGCAAACCGAAAACCACAAAAAGTTTTGTATTCCATAACAAAATCAGGTATTCAAATCAATGATATTTTGTTTGAATGGGACAAATTCAAATCATTTTGGATAAAAGATGGTTCAAATCCGCTTCTTATGATTGTAACAACAAAAATTACAAATCCGGTTCTTTACATACACTTCCCTAAATATAAAGAAACAGAAATTAAAAATGCCTTACTAAGCAAAATTAAAGAGGTTGAATTTGAAGAACCAATGCTAGATAAAATTGTAGATATACTCGGGTTTTAATGTGCTCTCGGCAGGAATCGAACCTACATCGCGGGCTCCGCAAGCCCGTGTTCTATCCGTTGAACTACGAGAGCGCAAGTGTAGTATACACTACACTGATATTTTTTCTACGTGTTTTGTAAGACGAGATTTTTTGCGGGAAGCGGTATTCTTTTTTATAACACCTCTCTTCGCAGCTTTATCAATTACTTTATATACCTTTGGAAGTAATTTAACAGCTTCTTGCTTTTTGCCAGCTGATACCAAAAGCAACAACTCCTTAATAGCGGATTTCATCGCGCGTTTACGACGCAAGTTAAAAATCCTCGCTCTTTCAGAGTGTCGCATCGCTTTTTTTGCTGAATCTTTATTTGCCATATTGCGTATATACTACACAAATATAAAATAAATACAAGTCCTGCATAAAAAATTTATTTTTTAGATTAAATTAAACTGTGGTACAATACCGCTATGATTGCTTATTTATCCGGCAAAATTATAGAAAAAGAAATAAATTATATAATTTTGAATGTTAATGATGTGGGCTATAAAATATATATCTCTCATCAACTACTTCAAAAATTATCTTTAAATACAAAAACAAGCTTATGGATCCATTTGGTTGTTCGTGAAAATTTACTTGACTTATATGGATTTGAAATAAAAGAGGAAAAAATTTTTTTTGAAAAACTTATTTCCATTTCGGGAGTTGGCCCTAAATCAGCACTACTGATTATGTCAATATCAGATTTGAATGAGTTAAAACAAGCAATAGTAAATGAGAATATACAATTTCTTACCAGTGTGCCAGGAATAGGAAAAAAGAGCGCTGAAAGAATCATAATAGAACTCAAAGATAGTCTTGAACAAATCAAAAAAGATAATTATAATTCTACAGAATATGCGGATGTTGTTGACGCGCTTATATCTCTTGGATATTCAAAGCAAAAAGTTCTGAAAGCAATTTCACAAATTAAAACTGAAGACAAAGGAATTCAACAACAAATAAAAGAAGCGTTAAGTATATTATCAAATAAATAATATGTGGAAAATAATTACAATAATTTTACTTGTTACGATGCTTATTTTTGGATATAAGTTCTTCTCCAAACACTATGCTTCAATAACATCTTCAAGAGATGTTAAAAACTCTGTAAAATTATTCTCAAACAATTTTACAGATTCACTTCTTGGATATTCCGCTCATATAGCCCCCGAATCTGCAAACTTTGATGACGAGTCGCCGGTGGTTTCCTCAAAAGATATTGGTGAGCTCTCTCCTTTTTATGGGAAGGTGCAGATAATTAAAGATAGTCTTGGCGCTGAAAAATCCGCAGTAAATAATGAGTATATAATTCTTCAAGCAAATGAGGATAATACAAAACCAATAAATATAACCGGATGGTATCTGCAGAGTATGATAAGCGGTGTACGTGTGCAAATCCCGGATGCGGTAACCGATGTACAGATGCATCAAGTAAATCCAACTTACGAAATTGAATTATCACCGGGACAGAAAGCCATTGTTAATTCCGGCGAGTCTCCACTAGGCATCTCATTTAAAACAAATATATGCTCAGGATACTTTAATAATTTTCAAAGATTTGAACCGGAGATTGAGAATAATTGCCCAATGCCAACAACAATAATGTCGCCTACAATAGAGAATTTGCAGATGTATGGAGATAATTGTATCGACCTTGCATCATCTCTGAGACGCTGTCAGTATCTTACAGATAAGATACTGAAATCTATTGATGTACCGGTAACTGATGCTTGCATTGAAAAATTGCGAACAGATCTTACATATTCAGGCTGTTATGCGCAAAATAAAAATAAGAAAGACTTTTATGCAGATTCGATATTCAGAATATTTTTAGGAGAACAAAATGCTCTTTGGAAAGACAGATATGAAGTAATTAGACTTTTAGATAAAGACGGAAAAACCGTAGATGTATTTTCTTATTAAATTAAATAGTATGCTGTAAACCTCATACTTGTATTGTCCTTGAATTCTTATGGGGCAAGCAAATAAAAAAACACAGGGTGTTATCTCTGTGTTTTTGTTTTGTCCGCCCAGTAGGACTCGAACCTACGACAC
>JALSPS010000057.1 GCA_026985835.1 Candidatus Kaiserbacteria bacterium | reverse complement strand
AAGTCCCTTCACTCGCGCAGAAAAAAGTCGGTGAGAGCCGGCTTTTTGAATGCGAGAGTGAAGCAAAAGCATCTGCTTGCTTTTGCGTAGGGACTTGAAAGGCGGAGCCATGTTGGAGTGAGGAACGAACGACAACGGGCGAGCCCGGGCAGGAGCCACTTAGCAAAAATGAGCTCATAAAATTAAAACAAAGAAATATAAAATTTATACTTGTAAACCGAGTTCCGTAAAAACATTTTTGTATAAATTTATTATTCTTCTCGTTTCCCTGTATGTTAATTCATAGCTCGTTCCTTCATGAGCAATTTTATTTCTTGCCTTATGCGCCTCCCATGCATCATTTATTGAATTTAAATCTGAGATATCTATTGCTTTTAATTTATCTGCCATTGTGTCTCCCATATAACCTTTTTGTGTTATTAAATCATTTAATAAAATATCCGCCTCAAGTATTGCAAATCTCCAATCGCTAACATTTTCAGAATTAAGATGTTGTTTAACATTCTCCCATCTTTTTATAAACACACTATCGCTTGAATTTGTGGCAAATTGTTTATAACCAAAAATTTTTGCAATGTATGGAGACGGTAATTCATTTAAAAACTTTTCTTTTTCTGCAATTCGTATTTGAATAACACGAATTAAGCTGTATAAAATAATTGTAAACATAACTGCAGAAATGACCAGTGAAATAAGAAATACAGAAAACCACAAACCATTTGTATCCATAACAATAGAAAGAGGCACTTTATAAGCGTATTTATAAATATCAGTAGAAGCTGATTCTTCTTTTATATCTACAGGTAAATTATCAAAAGAATTATTAGATATGTTTAATTGTTCATCAAAAGATGGTGGTTGTATATTTTCGTTAGGCATATGATTATTATGCCATTGACAAGTTTTTTTTCAATATACACCTAAACTATAACATTTGTTTAAACAACTTTGCCAACACTCCCGGGTTTGCACTCCCCTTACTCAATTTCATTCCTTGTCCGATAAAGTATTGGAGTAGTTTTTCTTCTCCCGCTTTGTATTGTGCTACCTGCTCTTGATTCTCCGCAATTACCTGCTCCACAATTTTTTTGATTTCTCCTTCATCTGATTTTTGGATAAGGTTTTTCTTTTCTGCAATGCTCTGTGCGGTTCCGCCATTTTTATACATTTCCAAAAGCATATCCTTTGCGCCACGACTTGAAAGCTCACCTCGGTCTATCATCTGCACCATCTCTGCGAGCTCGCCTCCGGAAATATTTTCCAAATTGCCCTTATGCTCATCTTTGTTGCTCTTTTCAAATCCAGCCAAGTCGGTTGAAATATAATTTGAAAGTTTTTTGTATTCATCTTGCGATGAGAGTTTTGCTGTTGCCTCCCCAAAGAGAGTATCAAACTGCGGATTCTGCAAATAAAATTCAATGTCCTCGCTCTTAATACCAAAATCTCGCGCATAACGCTCACGCTTATCCCACGGTAGCTCCGGCAATTCTTTTTGCAACGCTTCCCTGCTAAATTCCGGCAAATCTGAAAAGCGATATTTTGGAATATCCGGGTCCGGGAAATAGCGATAATCATCTGCCGATTCTTTGCTTCTTTGAGAAAAAGTTCTTCCTTTATTATCGTCCCAGCCACGTGTTTCTTGCACGAGCACATCATTGCTCTCACCTTCCAAAATGGCAATTTGACGTGCTATTTCATACTCAATAGCATTACGCACCATCTTAAACGAACTCATATTTTTTACTTCCGTCTTTGTGCCAAAATTACTAAAATCTCCGTCAAATACCTCTTTTGGTTTAACGGTTGACACAGAAACATTTGCCTCAATACGCATCTCCCCCTTCTCAAGGCTTGCGCCACCAACCCCAAGCGTGCGAAGCAAAAGCTGCAACTCTCGCGCAAAGCGCACCGCCGTGTCCGCATCGTGAATGACCGGCAGTGTCACTAGCTCCATAAGTGGCACACTTGAGCGATTATAATCCACCAGCGTTCTGTCGCCTTTGTGAATACTTGTTGCCGTATCTTCCTCCATATGAATACGCTCCAAACCAACACCGACAAGCTCTCCACCACTTACCAGCGGATACTGATATTGCGAAATCTGATACGCCTTTGGAATATCCGGATAAAAATAATTCTTTCGGTCAAACTCTGAAAAGTCTGCCAAGTCACTGCCGAGCGCAACGCCGACTTTCATCACATTTTTGCACGCTTGTTTATTTACAAACGGCAATGCCCCAGGTTGCCCTGTACACACCGGACAAATATGTGTATTCGGCTCGCTGTTAAAGGGGTCGTTTTTACAGCGACAAAACATTTTTGTTTTTGTCTTCATCTCGGCGTGAATTTCAAGCCCGATAGTTGGATAATATTCTGTTCCAGATTTTGCTATTATTTTGTTCATATACCTACTATTTAATTTATATTACTTATTCACAAAAATCCACATATATATTGCAATAATAAATAAAATTAATCCGATAATTGCAATATTTTTAAATTTCTTATTTACCTCTTTGCGTAAATTATTCTTTTGAATATTTGTTTGAAATATACTGCCAATAATAACAAAAGTTATTAATACAATTTGAGAAATAGCAAAAACATTTGTGTTATTTGCTTGAGCAACAATTAACTCTCCAAAATACCAAAACAAAGCAAGTAAACCATATATTATAAAATTTATAATATACAATTTATTTAATTGACTATTTGATAATATAACTT
>JALSPS010000056.1 GCA_026985835.1 Candidatus Kaiserbacteria bacterium | reverse complement strand
ACAACACCATATAGCTCAACTCGTTCCTATGGTTGTAGAAAAGGGTCAATTTGGAGAGAGAGCATATGATATTTATTCTCGTTTACTGAAAGAGCGTATTATATTTTTTTCCGGTCCTATTGTTGATGAAACCGCAAATCTTGTCATAGCTCAATTACTTTTTTTAGAGTCTGAGGATCCAAAAGCTGATATTGCTCTGTACATTAACTCCCCCGGCGGGTCGGTATCGGCGACGCTCGCCATGATAGATACTATGAATCATATCAAACCAGCAGTTTCCACAGTGGTCGTAGGTATGGCGGCCTCGGGCGGAGCGTGGCTTTTGGCAAGCGGTGAAAAAGGAAAACGCTTTGCGCTCCCCAACGCAGAGGTTATGATTCATCAACCCCTTGGTGGAGCTCAAGGACAAGCAAGCGACATCGCCATTACCGCAGAGCACATTTTGCGTACGAAAAAGCGCTTGATAGATATTATGGCAAAAGCAACCGGACAAAAACCTGCAAAAATAGAGCAAGATATTGATCGCGATTACTTTATGACCGCGCAGGAAGCAAAAAAGTACGGTATTGTTGATGCGGTGCTGAAGTAATGTGAGGTTTTTGTGAAGAGAAGCCCCGCGGCGCGAAGCGCCGCGGGGCAAAATAATAAACAACAAATATATTAGGCTAAATAAAAATCATTCAACAAAAAATGGACAATTTTAGAAAAGATGGTATTCTATAAATACACATTATTAGAAATTAACTACCGACTTGCAGTTGAGAAGGAAATGGATTTTATATCAAAATTGAATTTAATGAGTGTTTATTGTTACAAAATTTTAATAATTGAATAAAATCTCGATACTGTAAGCGGTTTTAGCGTATGTCTGTACAAACATTGATTTTTATATCCCTTGCCCTTTTGGTGGGTATAGGATTTGGATATTTTTTACGCTGGATTATAGCTCTTGGAAAAAGAGGTTCAATGGAGCTGGAAATCAAGCAAATGGAGCTTCGCGCAAAAGAAGAGGCTCAAAAACTTGTTGAGGAAGCTGAAAAAGAGGCTGAAAAAAAGAAAGAAAACATTCAACAAGAATTAAAAGAAAAGGAGCAAGAATTAAAGCAAACTCAAGAACGCTTAATTAAAAAAGAAGAGATTTTAGATAAAAGGCAAGCTGATATTGATGCAGATGCGAATAAGATTGAAAAACAATCTGAAAAACTTAAGGAAAAAGAAACGGAACTGCAAAATGTCATTGAACAAAAAAGCAGAGAGCTTCAAAAACTTTCGGGGCTTTCAAAAGACGAAGCTCGTAATGAGTTATTTAAAATTCTTGAGAATGAGTATGAGGAGGACCTAGTTTCAAGAATAAACAAGCTGGAACAATTTAATCAAGAAAAATACGAAGAAAAAGCAAAAGATATTCTAACGACAGCAATCCACAGAATAGGAAATTCATTACCGGCAGATGTACTTGCAACAACTGTCGCTTTGCCTAGCGATGAAATAAAGGGTAAAATCATAGGAAAAGAAGGGCGTAACATTCGCGCTTTTGAGCGCGCAACGGGGGTTGATGTTATTATTGACGAAACTCCCGGCACAATAACCCTTTCTTGCTTTGACGCGGTTCGCAGACAAATTGCTCGCGTAGCTCTTGAAAACTTGATAATAGACGGCAGAATTCAACCTGCGCGAATTGAAGAAATGGTTGAGAAAGCAAAAGATGAAATAAACAGGATAATAAATAAAAAAGGCGCTGAGGCGGCATATGAGGTTGGGGCAAAAAATCTTGATCCTAAGCTTCTTGCAATTTTGGGTAGACTTCATTTTCGTACAAGTTATGGTCAAAATGTTCTGGCTCACTCTGTTGAAATGGCGCATATTGCAAGGATGATAGCAGAAGAAATCGGAGCAGACGCCGAGGTTGCAGCGGTTGGAGCTTTACTGCATGATATCGGAAAAGCTGTTGATCATGAGGTTCCTGGTACCCATGTTGAAATAGGCCGTAGGATATTACAAAAGTTTAAAGTTGATGAGAATATAATCCACGCAATGGAGGCTCATCACGAAGAATATCCGTATTCAACACCGGAAAGTTACATTGTTCAAGTTGCTGATGCAATATCCGGAGGTCGTCCTGGAGCTCGCCTTGGTACGGTTGAAAACTACATAAAACGCCTTGAAGAGCTTGAAACTGTGGTAAATGAATTTACCGGCATAGAAAAAAGTTATGCGGTATCAGCCGGAAGAGAGGTGCGTATTTTTGTAAAAGCGTCCGAAATAAATGATCTTGAAGCGCACAAGCTTGCGCGCGATATAGCAAAAAAGATAGAAGAAGATTTAAAATATCCAGGAGAAATCAAAGTGAATGTCATTCGCGAAACAAGGGCGATAGAGTACGCAAGATAGAAATTTACCATAATTTTCTATCTGTGGATAACATTTTGGCTTACTATTGCCATTTTTGCTGGTATATGTATACTAAAATTGTTACAAGTAACAATTATTAGTTAATTTTGTACTATGAATAAAGCAGGATTAGTTGATGCCGTTCACGATGTGTTGGACAGCACAAAAGCTGACGCAGAGCGCGCAGTAGACGCAATTGTTAAAACAATTGTAGAAACCTTATCAAAAGGTGACGATGTTGCCATTGCAGGGCTTGGTACTTTTTCAGTATCAACACGCGCAGCGCGTAAAGGACGCAATCCACGCACAGGAGAAGAGATAAATATCCCAAAGATGAGGGTTGCAAAATTCCGTGCAGCAAAAGCTCTAAAGGAAG
>JALSPS010000055.1 GCA_026985835.1 Candidatus Kaiserbacteria bacterium | reverse complement strand
GTTGTTGTTCCTTATACACCTGCTATAATTAATGTCAGCTCAGGAAGCTCAAAAAAAGGAAGTTTTTTATCTGCTCTTCCGTTTGGCAAAAAACAGCAAACAAAAACAGAAGAAAACACTACATTTGAGGAAAATGTTTCTCAGCTTGATCAGCGTATTGCCATAGTTCAGCAAGGACTGATGCGCTCAGAGGTTAGGACTGCCCAACTTGACACAGAAGAAATTATTGAATTATTATATAAAATTTATAACCCCGGTGAGCAAGACCAGCCTGCCAATATGCTTGGAGCACAAATTTAATTATGGGATTATTGGATTTATTTAAAAAGAAAGATAACAAACTCAACCATGAGGAGATTGTTCCGATTCTTCCGGATGAGATATATAAACATGGCGTTTTAGAGCTTCAAGATGTTATTGCGCCGAGTGCTTTGCAAATAACACCGAAGTCATTGAATCTTGGCGAGAAAATTTTAAGGACATTTTTTGTAATTTCTTACCCGCGTTTTTTAACAACAGGGTGGTTTGCGCCGGTAATCAATCTTGATAAAGTTTTTGATATTTCCATATTCGTTCACCCGATAGACACGACTGCGATTTTGCGAAAGTTTCAAAAAAAAGTTGCCGAAATTGAGAGCCAGAGAGCCATCAGGATGGAAAAAGGGCTTGTTCGCGATCCAAAGCTGGACACGGCATATGAAGATTTGGAATTTTTACGCAATCAACTTCAACAAGCACAAGAAAAAATGTTTGATGTTGGTTTATATATAACAATAATGGGAGATTCAGAAGATGAGCTTGATAAGGCTGAAAATGAGATTAAATCACTCCTTGAGGCAAGGCTTGTTTATTTGAAACCTGCTCTATTCCAACAAGAACAAGGATTTAATAGCGTAATACCAATATCAAAAGATGAGCTTGCCGTACATTCAAAATTAAATTCATCTCCATTATCAAGTATATTTCCGTTTATGTCTTTTGACCTCACATCTGACAAAGGAATTCTTTATGGAATAAATCGTCATAATTCCAGTCTTGTATTATTTGATAGGTTTTCTATGGAAAACTACAACTCTGTTGTATTCGCAAAATCAGGTGCCGGCAAATCATATATGGTTAAACTTGAGATTGTTCGCTCTCTTATGTTTGATGCAGATGTTATTGTTATTGACCCTGAGCGAGAATATGAATATCTGGCGGAAACTACGGGTGGAAGATATTTCAATATATCTTTATCATCTCAACATCATATAAACCCGTTTGATTTACCAATACCAAGAGAAGATGAAAATCCGGCAGATGTCTTGCGTAACAACATAATTACGCTTGTTGGATTATTCAGGATTATGTTTGGAGGATTAACTCCGGAAGAAGATGCTATTATAGATAAAGCAATTACGGAAACATATGCCCTAAAAGACATAACCGCAAATTCAGATTTTACAAATATGGAACCTCCGCTTTTGTCGGACTTTGAGCTTGTTCTTTCAGGAATGGAAGGATCTGAATCGCTCGTGCAAAGGCTTTCAAAATATACCCGCGGAACATGGTCTGGATTTATAAACCGTCCTACTAATGTTGATATGAACAAACGCTTCGTTGTCTTTTCAGTGCGTGATATGGAAGATGAACTGAAGCCAGTGGCAATGTATATAGTTACACACTATATATGGAACGCGGTCAGAAAAAATCTGCGAAAACGCTTACTTGTGATAGATGAGGCATGGTGGATGATGAAATCGGAAGATACCGCAAGTTTTTTGTTCGGAATAGCAAAAAGAGGTCGTAAATATTACCTTGGACTCGCCACGATTACTCAAGATGTCGCCGACTTCCTAAACTCTCCTTATGGAAAAGCTATGCTTACCAACTCATCTATTCAAATTTTGCTTAGACAATCTCCGGTTGCTATTGATTTATTACAAGAAACTTTCAAACTCTCAGACGAAGAAAAATACCTGCTTTTGGAATCAGATGTGGGGGAAGGTATATTCTTTGCCGGGACAAAACATGTGGCAATAAAAGTTATCGCAAGTTATACCGAGGACCAAATTATAACATCCGACCCATCGCAAATTTTGGCAATTAAAAAAGCCAAAAAAGAGCTTGAGGAAGCTGAGATGCAAGGGGATTTCAGCTTCCAGACAACAAATGAAGCAACTCAATAAAATTTATGAATATAATAACCCAATATAAAAAAACAAAGGGTTTAACTGAAAAAAAACCGGTCAAAAAAATGGGATTTGTAACCTTGTTTGCTCTTTTATTACTTGCCCTCCTTTTTGATATGGTCGGTTTCATACCTATCTTAAGTTCTTTTGTATATTCTGTATTCGGATTCATAATCTCAATTATTATGTGGCTTTTAGGATATAGACTTAGATTAGCAAAAATTGTTATTTCATATCTTTTAAACTTTTTTATGGATGTATTTTTCTTCCCCTGGTTTGCGTGTACATCTCTTGTTATATCGCTTTACATTTTTAATTCTTATTCTTATAAAAAATATCAAGAACAAGTTAAAAAAGAGTCTGCAAAATGATATAAACTTGTTATAATAAGATTATGCTACTTAGAGTTATTAAAATATCTTTTTTGTTTTTTTTGTTCATTATATTTTTGTTTACCGCAAACTATACACACGCTTTTTCGTTACAAAATTTAAAAATAGAAAACTATTTACCAAAACAAGAACTGGAAATTGTTATAAGCCCAACTTATCCAAAACCAAATTCAGATGTTCTACTTGAGGCAAAATTAAAAAATAGTGATGATTCAAT
>JALSPS010000054.1 GCA_026985835.1 Candidatus Kaiserbacteria bacterium | reverse complement strand
CATCCCATATCCTGCATTCCAAATAAATTTGATTTTTAGGATTATCAAAATCCAATGCTCCTAAAGATACAATTGAATTTTTATTGTAATCAACACCTGATGCTTCTATATCTAAAACTAACATATTTTTTATTATTTTTAATTTAACCCTTTACATTTTTTTGACGGCTCTAATCCTTGCGCTCTGGCTTCTTTTATACTTTTAAACCAAATTACATTACTGGGATTTAAAACACTTGGCATACACCATGGAGCATAATACTTCTTTCCAAAACGAGAAGCAAGCACAAAGCCTCCTTTAAGGATAAAATAATCGTTTTTTGAGTATACTTTTGAGTTTATACTGTTTGCAGATAAACACAATCTGGGCTTAACAGAAACCTCATCAAGCGCAGATAATCTTCCGAGAGAAAAACTTATTATTGAAATAATAAAATACAAAAGAAAGAATACAAAAATTTTATTTGAAAATAACTTGATTATTATACCATTTTCGCGTATACTATCCATCATATAACGATTATAACATAAAATTATGGCACACAGAAAAGCTGGTGGTTCAGCAAAAAATTTACGTGATTCAAATCCGAAGTACCTCGGCGTTAAAATTGCCGATGGTCAAAAAGTATATAAAGGACAAGTGATACTTCGCCAACGAGGCACAAAAACATTGCCTGGCAAAGGTGTCGGAGTAGGAAAAGATCATACCATATTTGCTATGATTGATGGTGTTGTTAAATTTTCAACTGTACGCAAAACAAACTTTACCGGTAAAACTCTTTCACGCAAACAGGTAAGTGTCTTACCTCTTTAGGATTACTCAATCACTAATCTTGTTTTAGATAATTTAAAATTTTATTTATAAAGCCCCTCCTTCGCTTCGCGAAGGAGGGGCTTTTGAAGCTTTTATTATTCCTTAGTAGCAATAACCTCAAATTTAAGTTTATATTCAGATGAATCCGGAAGTTTAATCACAGCTTCAAATATACCGAGTTCTTTAATACCATCATCTATTTTTATATTTTCGTCTGATACAATGACACCCGCATCAGAAAGTGAATTTTTAATTGCGGTTGAATGAATGGCCTCAAACAAATGATTCTTTTCATTAACCTTCGCCTCTATTTTTAGAACCTTAATAGAATCCAATTGTTTTTTTAATTTTTGAGTACCCTCCTTGATTGATTGTTCTGAAATTTTAGCCTGGGCTTCAATTTGTTTTTTATTTGCTTTTGTTGCAATTATCGCTTTACCTGACTTGATTAAAAATTGACCATATCCATCAGCAACTGAAACCACATCATTTTTATATCCAAGTTTTTTTATAGGTTCTTTTAAAATTATTTCCATATTATTTGTTTAAATACTTTATTGCTTCAGAAAGGAATATATCATAATCCGGGTCATTTTTAAAGCGTTTTATTTGCTCATCAGTAGGTTTTACTTCCAGATCAGGAGATAAACCCTCCCCTCCTATAAAAGCTCCTTTTGGCAATATCCATCTTGCCACAGTAACCTTTAGGGCGGTATCTTTTGTTATATCCACAAGTTCTTGAACAGAACCTTTACCAAAAGTATTTGTACCAATCAGTGTAGCCTTTCCATAATCTCGCAGAGCTCCTGCCAAAATTTCAGAAGCGCTTGCAGAACCTTTATCAACTAAAACAACCACTTTGAATTTTTTATTCTTGAGCAACTGAAAACCTCGTGAACGATGAACTATATTTTGAGCCTTACCCGCATAATTTTCTGTAACAACAACATCTCCTTGTGGTAAAAAGTAACTTGCTATATCAACAGCAGCACTCAAATAGCCTCCAGGATTTCCACGCAAGTCTATAATAAGCTTGCTGTAACCGGATTTTGCAAATTCTTCTATTGCATTTTTGAATAAACTTGGAGAAGTCGCGGTAAAACTCATAAGCTCAATTATGAATACTCCATTTTTTTTCTTAACCTCAAGAGTTGGTATATCAATTTTGTCGCGTGTGACTGATATTTCAAGAGGTTTTTTCTCACCTTCTCTGATTATAGTTAAGAGAACTTTCGTTCCCCTTTCTCCTCTTATTAATTTAACAGCTGTATTTATACTTATGCCTTCAGTTGATTTCCCGTCAATTTTTATAATTCTATCTTTGGCTTTTATTCCGGCTTTATACGCAGGAGTATCCTTAAGAGGCGCAACAACTGTTAAAATACCATCACGAATTGCAATTTCCATTCCAACTCCTTCAAAAGACCCGCTTATATCACTTTGAAACATTTCATTTTCTTCAGGAGGGAAAAATACTGTATAAGGATCACCTAAAGATGCGGCAAGGCCTTGAGCCATACCCCATACCTTTTCTTGGTTTCCAACCATTTCCTCTACGGTTGATGTCGGAGTCTTTGGAGTTGGCACAAATTTTTGATTTATAACATCCCAAACACGCCAAACCGGTGAAAAATCAACATCTTTTGGCTCCGATGCCGGAATTATACTTGTTGCAAGCAGTGATATTTTATTTGCAAATACTTTATTGTTTCCAACAAGAATCCCAGCAAAAAATGCCAATAATAAAAAAGTTATAATAATTGGTGTACTAAATTTCCTTTTGTTTTTGTTTTCTCTTTCCATATAGATGTATTATCTCATACTTTGGTATTTTCTCAAAACCTGCAATTAAAATACAGTATTTAAACAAGACGAAATTAAATTTGATTATAAAATCCTTTGCACTGACCGGCTTTTTTTAATTCAGTTTCAAAATCTTTAACATCGTCCATATCTGAAATTTGCTTCCATTTTGTTGCCTCTATAATTTTAATGGGATAATC
>JALSPS010000053.1 GCA_026985835.1 Candidatus Kaiserbacteria bacterium | reverse complement strand
CAATCCTTTCAAAAACCTTGCGCGCCTCCTTGTCTGCGATATTTTTATGAACGATAGATATGCGCAACGCATTCACATCAAGAGATGCTAAAAAAGTTTTTTCCGCAACACAGTGCACGCAATCATCTCTTTCAAAAATAAAGAGGGTTACAATTTTCTTTACCCTTTGTTTGCTGGCAACATCTCGCTCCTGCGCATTCGCTACCGCAAAAGGCAAAACAATCACCGTTAAAAAAACAATCAACACAACTGCCTTAAACAAATTCCGCATATTATTTTTTATATAAATTAAGTATCACTTCAACACTCTCAAGCTCTTTTTTGGAAAGTTTTTTGTCGGAAAGTATCGTGTTGAGCAAAAAGTTTTTGAGTGTCTTTACTCGCAAAGAATCAAAAGATTTTGCAATAGAAGTGGTAAGCATCGCCACATCTTCGCACTTTTTACCTTCGTTAATATAATCTTTGAGCGTCTTTAGTTGTCCTTCAATTCTGCTGATATGCACAAGAGAGTCTTTGCAAGAGCATTTGAGCCTTTCGCATTGCATATGCCCTTTACCATCACCTGCGCACTTTCCACAGTATATTTCTTTTTTATTGCGACTGCGCGTAGTTTTACAGTGCTTGTGTTTACTCTTTTTTAACGCCATAGGCGTTTATTATAGCATACCCCCACCCCTATGCAAGTATTCGCAGCAAATCACCTAAAATGGCATAAATATATTATTGATAAATCCGCTATCTGAACTATCTGTCGGGTATTTTGGAATAATAAACCAAATTCTCCCAAGGTGGTTTGGCTTTTTGCTTATGTGTTCCATCCCGGCGTCTTTTAAAACACCTCTTACCGCGTCTGTTTCTTTGTCCGGATTTTTTAATTCTACAAAACACTTAAAAGTAAAGCCGGTTGATTTTGTATACGGAACTTTTACGATATTTTTGCCATCTTTATACTTGAATTTAAACGGCTTGTTTATAACCGCGTCTTTTGTCTCTCTCACTTGCAACAAATACAACTCTGCTTCCGATGGCAGTTTAAAATCCGGCAAGCTTATCGTGGCGACATTGGAATTGATGCGCCTTACAATCACGCGTCTCAAATATATAAAAGAGGCGCCACAAAAGCCGTTACCAACGCCGGGATAATGTAAGGTAAGATTTTTTGAATTAAATCAATTTCCATAATATATATTACACTATACAATAATTTTACTTGAATAAAAATACAATGTTGTTATATTTATTGACAGTTGCCCAGGTGGCGGAACTGGTAGACGCGCACGCTTGAGGGGCGTGTGGAATTTACCGTGCGGGTTCAACTCCCGCCCTGGGCACAGATAGAAGCTTTTTCTTACGAAAAACTCACACGAAAACCGACAAATATTTATAACTACTTTTTAATTTGTTGCAGGAAAAAGTACTATATTGTAATCGGCATTCTCCTGATTTTGATCCCCTCCAGAACATGTGTCTTTTCTTTTTTTGAACGTAGGGCTCTCTGCTTTATTAAAAGCAAAAACTACACCCACTGGGCCATCACACGCACAAGATCCAGGTATCTTGTCAGTACAGTGCCTCGGGTCATAAGAATAAAAATAAATAGTTCCATCGTGGCGAGGGTCCTTTGGCATGGAAGGAAGATAGGGTGACAATGCTTGCTCAATTGGTCCATTATCATCTCCTATTTGCTCACCAGAACCAGAGATTCCATCAACTAAGCTTGGATAATGACCATGGTCATCAAAAAACATTTCCAAAGCAGTACGAATCTGTCTCATATCTGATAAGCGCCTTGCATCTCTTGCTTTTGCTCTTGCAGAATTAAGACTAGCGAGAATAACACTCGCAAGCATCCCAATTATTGCAATCACAACTAATAGCTCAATAAGAGTAAACCCATCTTGCATACTTTTAATTTTCATAATTACTGATTATTCTCGATAATACTATTTAATATCTGGGCTAGCTGTTTCTGGATTAAATATATTCTTTTTTGTTATATTTGTATTATTAACTTTAAAAGTAAAAAATATTGTCACAAAAATACAGAGACCGATAATTGCAAAAAGTATGTTCATAGCTTGCGCTCTGTCTTTTGCCAATCCTTTTTTAATCAAAAAGTCAACAAAAAAATTATTCCGAACTTTTTCTACTGAAACTCTATATTCCGGCTCATCAAATTTTACTTCAAAGTTTCTCATATTTTGACTATCATATGTGGTTAAATTATTCTTGAAATTTGGATATGGAGATATCCTTGGTATAACTATTTCCCCATTTATCAACACATTCTATTGTATATATTGCCTCAGATCTTGATGAATTCTGTGGGAAAGGAGTGGTTATCACAACTCCTGTGCGTTGTTCATAAGCAAACCCATCCGGACCTGTTACTCGGCAAGTGCTCATACCAAGAGATCCCCAAGAAATTCTAGCTCTTTCTCCAAGCGCTACCGGATTTGGCCATGCTATTATTTTAAACATAGGGTTCTCCGCTAAAACTGTACAGTAACTCTTTCCGATTACCTTACCATCTGAAATACAACTTACGGAATACTGAGTTGTCGCCGTTGGGTATACATCTTTTGAGCCCGAAATTTCTCCCGCGGTATCTACACCGAATCCTGCAGAAGATGTTGGATTTCCATTTGAACAATTCCAGCTAACTTGAACTTTTGCGGATTCTCCTTGCTTTATCGACGCCGGAGCACAGGAGAGTTCCGGTGGAAATTCTCCCTCATCCGGGGTGGTTTTTCCATCAACCACAATACCCACGCTCTTGGAGCACGAATTTGTTAGTATCGACATATACTGATTTATA
>JALSPS010000052.1 GCA_026985835.1 Candidatus Kaiserbacteria bacterium | reverse complement strand
CCGCCAAGAACAAGCGGAAATCCATAAAATGATGCTGGTCTTTTTAGGCTTGTTATACCAAGCTTTTTTGCGTGTTGTAGCGCGTTTTTTAAACCGACAAGATATAAAGTTTTAACAGCAGGCACATTTATTGATTGCGCGAGCGCGTTTGCCATTGTCATTGGACCACGGAATTTATTATCATAGTTTTTGGGGGCGTAACATCCGTTTGTCATTGTGAAATTATTTACTCCACAAGCTGTAGAAAACTGGGTTGGTAGGTCAAAAAGTATGGTGTTTGGTGTGTATCCTTTTTCAAATGCGAGTGAGTATACGATTGGTTTGAATGTTGACCCTGGTTGTCTAAGGGCTGTTGTAACATTAAATTTTCCGTCTATTTTTTTATCAAAATAATCACGAGAGCCGACCATTGCAAGAATTTGTCCGGTATGAGGATCAATTGCAACCATTGCCGAATTGCTTGCTTTGAATTTTTTTTCATTTGCAAGAGCATACTCCTTTACCAGCTTTTCAGCTTTTTTTTGGAGTCTGTAATCAAGAGTTGTTTTTACTTTGAGTCCGCTTTCATAAACTGTATCGCGACCATATTTCTTTACCAAATAATCTTTTATAAAAAAGACAAAATGTGGAGCTTTTATATTTTTATCCCCATACTCCGCAAATTCAACCTCTTCTTTTTTGGCTTGTTCGTATTCTTTTTTTGTTATGAAATTATTTTCCAACATTCTTTTGAGAACCAGATTTTTCCTTGCCTCAAGAGATTCTCTGTGTGATCCATATGGAGAATAGTAGGTTGGCCTTTGAGGGAGTGATGCAAGGTATGCAGATTGAGCAAGAGTTAAATCTTTTGCAGGAACACCAAAAAAGTATTGAGCGGCCTCTTCTATGCCGTAGATTGTACCACCATAGGGGGTATCATTGAGATACAGTTCAAGTATTTCGTCTTTTGTCATTTTTCGCTCCAGCTTAAGAGCAAGAATCCACTCTTTTATTTTTCTTTTGATGGTTTTTCTTTTGGAAAGCAGTGTGTTTTTAACAACTTGTTGAGTTATAGTAGAGCCTCCTTGCGAGTATGATCCAGATTTTATATTGGCAAAAAATGCGCGCAATATAGATGTTGGTTTAATTCCTTTGTGAGAATAAAATTCAGAATCTTCAATTGCTATTGTTGCATTCTTTATATTTCTTGATATCTCAGAGAGTGGGACAATTGTTCTGCGGATATTTTCATGAAGGTCAAAGAGTAATATCTTTCCTGTCCTATCATAAATTTTTGTTGATTGTGTTTCGTGTCTTGCATCAAAATTATCCAAAGAGGGGAGTTCTAGAGATGCAACCCATAAAAAAATGCCGCTGCTTGCCATAAGGAAAACTGACATAAAAACAAGCCCTAAAACTTGCCATAATTTTATTTTTTTATTTTTTCGCTCCTTTTTACGCTTAAACATAAAATCTAGTATACGCATAAATAATCTGTGTACAAGTGTTTTATATATTGTTGATAACTATGTGGATAAGGTGATTATTATTGTGGACAATATGTTTATATTGACTTTTCAATAGCAAAAAAAGTAATTCCGACAGCGATTGCGTCATATTCGTCATCTATGGCTTTTTTCTTTTCTATTTTGACAAGGCGTTTTAGCATAAAAAATACATCTTTTTTTGTTGCCCTTCCATTGCCGGTGATTGCGACCTTTACTTGAAGAGGTGTATATTCGTAAAACTTTATCTCATTAGAAAGCGCAATGTATTGAATCATCCCATATATTTGCGCTACATTGATAGCCGTTTTTTGATTGGTGTTGAAAAATAGCTTTTCTATGGCAACGGCATTTGGATTAAATTTAGAAATAATTTTATTAATCTCTTCCCCTATGAGAATAAGTCTTTTATTAAAGTTATAAGAAGAAGATGTCTCAAAACACTCAGAAAATAAAATCTCTTCTTTTGACCCATTCTTTTTCTCTAGAACAGCAATGCCGACTCGTCCAAATCCGGGGTCTATTGAGAGTACTTTCATTTTAGTTCTTATTCTGCATTTGTATAAATTTCCTGAACATCATCTTGCTCATCAATCTGCTCTGCAAGCGCTGATAATTTTTGGCCATCATCATCGGTTAATTGTACAAAAGAATTTGGCTCAAATGATCCGTCAGGATTGGCTGTGAATGCCCAAGAAGCGCTTCCCGGAGTTGCAAGTTCGTAACCATTTTTGGATAAAATATGTTTTATTTCCGCAGCTGTTCTGTTACGGTTATCTGTGAGCGCTGCAATTATAATTGCAACTCCTCCTGGCCCATATGCCTCATACACAACAGATTCAAGAGAAGAGGCATCTTTACTGGAGCCTTTTGCAACTGCGCGTTCTATATTATCTTTTGGCATATTTACTTCTCGCGCCTTTTCAATCGCCGCGCGCAGCCCGGGAGAAGATGTGTCTCCGTTCGCTTTTTTGCTCTCAACGGTAATAAGGCGAGCAATTTTACTAAAAACCTTACTTTTTGCAGCATCTGTTGCCGCTTTTTTATGTTTTATTTTACTCCATTTATTGTGTCCCGACATAATTAATTATTCTTTATAGGTTTGAGTATAACAAAGACAATTTTATATACAAGGTTTATTCCTGTTATAAGGGCGAAGTTTTGGTATAATGTTCTCTGTATGATTTTATATTTTTGGATTGTTTTATTGGTTGTACTCTTGATTTTTATGATTTTTAGGCATCCTAAACAAAATCGTTTATGGTGTCCTGAACATTCAAAAACACCTCGTGTGGAAATTGATGGAAATAATATAAAAATACACAACTTTGTATATGTAG
>JALSPS010000051.1 GCA_026985835.1 Candidatus Kaiserbacteria bacterium | reverse complement strand
AGAAGTTGAGGGATTGTTTTTGGGTGGGTTGATTTGTGGAGAATCTTCTTTAGGTAAATTTGGTTTATTTGTGGCAATATCGTTTTCAATAACATTTTCAGGTGTTTTTTCTAATTTTCTAATTTTTTGTAATTTTTTAGGTGTGTTTTGCGCAGGTTTAAAATTTTTAAAAGGATTTTGAGCATTTATTGAATGTAAGTGGTTGCTTATCGCTTTTGTTTTCGGAGAGTATTGCCAAAGCAAAAAAGAAATTCCGCCAGTAACCATAATTAACAAAAATATGGAAATGTATTTTACAAATTTCATTATTCACATTATACATCTATATTTTTTGAAAATCACTTGTATACTGTGTATATGAAAAAAATTTCAAAAATTACATTTGTTCTTTTATTCTTTATATCTGTGTTTTTTCCTTTTTTTAATCGCGCTGAGGCGGTTAATGTTTTTGGAGGACAGGCAAGTCAGGTGATATACTGTTACAACGATGTGATTTGGGCAAAGGTAGGCCCTCCTCGCGGAGGCAAATATATATGGTCTCCTGCAGTAACAAGGACATATGAATATGGACCGCCGAGCCATGCCGGACAGTGGTTGCTTGGATTGTTTGGTTCACCGTATGTTTGTGTGGTTACCAGATTTCCCTATATTTTGTTCCCGGGAAATTTTATGACCATGCTTGGTTCTTCTCGCTAAGTTTTTGGGAGATATGAAGCCAGTCTTCAACAGAAAGCTCTTCTGCGCGAACTGAGGTTGTTTTACCGAGCGCTAAAAGTATTTTTTCTATATTTTCTTTTTTGTCAAAACCGGCAAGATTTGATGATAATTTTTTGCGTTTATTTTTAAAGCCTGTCTTTAAAATCTTGAAGAATGATATTTCATTTAGTTTTTCAAAATTTTTTCTTGAGATATCTGTGATATATATTACGGCAGAATCTACTTTTGGCATAGGTGTAAAAAATCTTGCGGGAACACGCATAACAATGTGAGGAGTCCCATAAACTTTAATCGATATTGACAATATGCTTTCTTTTTTGTTTTTTGCCATTATTCTTTCGGCTACTTCTTTTTGTATTAAAAAGGTAATTGAATTGGGCTGATTTTTAACTGTTAAAAATTTTTTTAACAAAGCCCCCGTTATATAATATGGTATATTTGCAACAATATGATATTTTTGATTAAATTCTGGCTCCCAATCAAGAATGTCTCTGTGTAGTAATTGGAATTGTTTAGAGGCTATTTGTTTTTGAAA
Organism: Candidatus Kaiserbacteria bacterium; assembly: GCA_026985835.1. Classification (GTDB taxonomy): domain Bacteria; phylum Patescibacteriota; class Minisyncoccia; order Phycocordibacterales; family UBA2100; genus S143-145. The sequence goes on along the minus strand of JALSPS010000051.1, from coordinate 1,707 downwards.
TTTTTCTTCAAGTATAGGTATTAACTCTTTGTCTTTTTCTATTGCCAAAACATTAGGATGAGTTTTTAGTAATTGTTCGGTAAGTATGCCTGTTCCGGGGCCTATTTCAAGTACTGTTTCATCATTGGAGATATTTGGTATTTGCGCAATTTTTTGAGCGATTTTGGGTGAGTTAAGAAAATTCTGCCCGAGGTGTTTTTTAGCTTTTATCATATCAATAACTATACATAAAGTTTGAAATGAGTCTAGTTAAAATTCAATATCATCGAGCAGGCCAACAGAATTATTCTGTGTCGGAGGATTTTCAAAGGCAAGGTATGAATCGTCCAAATCTTCCAAAAATTGAGACGGGGTATTTGTTTGAGTTTTGCCATAGATTGTTCTTATAAATGTATAAGTTAAAAATATTTTTTTCTTTGCGCGAGTTAGAGCCACATAGAATAGACGCCTCTCTTCTTCTTCATCTGTTTCTTCATCAAGTTTTTCGTGCGGGAAAAGACCTTCCTCAAGGCCTGTTATAAAAACATAATTAAATTCCAAGCCCTTACTTGCATGCACAGTCATAAGCTTTACGGCATCTGTTTCTTTTTGCATTTGATCTTGATCTGTTGCGAGCACTACATCTTCCATAAGTTTTTCAATTCCATCAGGAGATGGGAGTGAATCATATTTTATTGCAACTGATACCAATTCTTTTAGGTTTTCGAGTTTTTCTGATCCTTCAGGTTTTTCTTTGTAGAATTTTTCAAGGCCTGTTTGTTTTAATATAAAACGCAGAGAATCACTTGTTGAGTTTGTTTTTATATAGTGCTCTAGTTTATCTATCAAGGCATTAAAATCTTTTATTTTTTCTTGAGTTTTTGCAGGCAGTTCGCTTTGTTTACCTGATAACATTGAAGCAAAGGTTTTTTTGCCAATCCCTCTTGGTGGTGTTGAAATAATTCTTTTTAGATCTCCTATTGAATCTCTATTTAAAGCAAATCGCGCGTAAGCAAGGGCATCTTTTACTTCAGCGCGATCAAAAAAACGAGTCCCGAGAACTTGATAAGGTATTTGTTTTGTAATAAATACTTCTTCCAGAGCGCGAGATTGAAAATTCGCCCTATAGAGAATAGCAATGTTTTTGGGGTTCACGCCGGCATCAATCAGATTTTGTATTTTTTCAGTTATAAAATTAGCTTCAGCTGGAGCATCCATTGCCTGGAATACGGTAATCATTTCGCCATCCGCATTGCCAGTAAAAAGATTTTTTGGATTGCGTTTATTATTATGTTTTATAATATCGTTTGCAGCCTGAATGATAGTTTTTGTTGAACGATAATTTTGTTCAAGGAGAATTTTTTGAGCACCGGGAAAATCTTTTTCAAATCGTAATATATTTTCAGGTTTTGCATTGCGCCATGAATATATACACTGATCTTCATCTCCAACTACACATATATTTTTTTCTTTTCCAATCAATGATTTTATAAATTGTAGTTGAATCGTGTTTGTATCCTGATATTCGTCTATATGGATATATTTCCATCTATTTTGGAGGACATTGCGTACATTTTTATTTGATTTAAGAAGATCATTTGCTTTTACAAGCAGGTCATCAAAGTCTAGCGCATTCTCTTTTGAAAGGATGTCTTGATATTTTTTCCAAATCAGCGAGATATTTTTGAAAAACGGATGCGAGATATTTTTTTGTTCATATTCTTTAAG
>JALSPS010000050.1 GCA_026985835.1 Candidatus Kaiserbacteria bacterium | reverse complement strand
ACCTCAAAAACTCCTTGGAGATTTGTTTCCGGCAAGAAAAAAAGTGAATAAAACTTATAAATTGTTTTTTTATTAAAACCCCCTACCTGCAAGATAGGGGGTTTGGTCTAATCTCTTGCGGAGTCATTTATTCCCGCAATGGAAATCAAAAGTAAAGTACCCAAAAACCCAATGACAATACCAGACTTGATGAATACATTGATATTAAATCCAAATATCAACGCTCCCAACGCAAATATAGAAGCGCAAACTATGGCGCCGATTGCGCAAAATACAACCAATTGCACCAACGCTACAAATGGTAACGACATAATTATCATCACTCTTGAAATTTTTTTCATTATACTGCCTCCTGCATCCTGGGTTACACTAATTACCTTTATTCCATAAATTATGTTATAAGTCAATTGTTAAATTAAAAACAAAGACTATATAATTTCATTTTTGACTTTATTCTTTGGCAATTTTTGTAAAAAAAATTAATTCTGTTATATTGAATTTATTATAAGGAAAGTGTTTCAGATACAGTGTTGAAGTTTTCTTCAATTCTGAATTCTGAGACACTTAATAAATAAAAATATGAGAATTATAAAAGAATATGCAATTGAACTCGGAGGAAAAAAATTACTTGCCGAGTTTACAGACCTTACAGATCAAGCGAATGGTTCTGTGATTATTAGATATGGAAATACAGCTGTGCTTGTAACTGCCGTTATGGGAGCAGAAAAAGAAGGGCAGAGTTGGTTTCCTTTGTCAGTTGAGTTTGAGGAGAAATTTTATGCGGCGGGCGCAATTTTAGGAAGCCGTTTTCGTAGAAGAGAAGGAATGCCCAGCGAGGAAGCAATTTTGTCGGCAAGAGTTGTGGACAGAACGATTCGTCCGCTCTTTGATCAGAGATTAAGACGAGATGTACAAGTGGTTGTTACTGTTTTGTCGCTTGGAAATGAGGACCCGGATGTTTTAGGTGTTATCGGCGCCTCGCTTGCGCTTGGAACATCAAATATACCTTGGGGCGGACCTGTTAGCGCCGTGCGTATTGGAAGAACAAATGGAAATCCCGAGTTTATAGTTAATCCGGATTATTCAGAAAGAGTTGCGGAAGAAGAAAAGCTTGATTTATTGGCTTGTGGAAAAGATGGAAATATCAATATGATTGAGGTTGGCGCAAAAGAAGCAAAAAATGAGGATATTATTGAAGGATTAAAAATTGCGAGAGATATTCATAATCAAATTCAGGAATGGCAAAAACAGATTATTGCAGAAATGGGGCGAGAAAAAATAAATATAGAATTTAAAGAACCAAGCGAAGAGTTGAAATCTTTATTTACAGAAAAAATAGAACCAAAAATGCTTGAAGCTGTTTTTGGAGAACTTGGAGCATATGCTCTAAAGGATGAATGGATGAAGATTGTAAGCGAAAATTTACCGGAAGAAAAACAAGACGCAGATGATTATTTTGAGAATAAGATTGACGAGCTTGTTCATAGGGAAGCCATTGAAAATGATAGGCGGCAAGACGGCAGAGGAATGGATGAAATTCGTGAACTTTATGCCGAGGCCGGAGGGCTTTCTCCGGTTATTCATGGTACCGGTATTTTTTATAGAGGAGGAACACATGTCCTCTCTGCTCTTACTCTTGGCGGACCGGAGGATGCTCAGTTAATTGACACCATTGAATATCAGGATACAAAAAAAAGATACATGCACCATTATAATTTTCCACCGTTTAGTGTTGGAGAAACGGGTAGAGTTGGCGGATTTAACAGACGAATGATAGGCCACGGCGCGCTTGCGGAGAAGGCGCTTGTTCCAGTTTTACCAAGCAAGGAAGAATTTCCATATACTATACGCATAGTTTCTGAAACCATGGCAAGTAACGGCTCCAGTTCTCAAGCAAGTGTTTGCGGCTCAACCTTGGCCCTTATGGATGCCGGAGTTCCTATTAAGGCGCCGGTTGCCGGAATTGCAATGGGGCTTATGTCGCGAGAAGATAATGTTGGAAAAACAGAATGGGAAAAAGATTCATATAAAATTTTAATTGATATTCAAGGACCGGAAGACCATTTTGGAGATATGGATTTTAAAGTTGCAGGTACAAGAGATGGAGTTACCGCTATCCAAATGGATGTAAAAGTTGATGGCGTCCCTGTTGAGGTTCTTGCGGAGGCTCTTGAGAAAGCATATGAAGCTCGTACAAAAATTCTTGATGTTATGAAAGCTGCGATTGCAGAACCTAGAGAGGACATAAATCCGAACGCCCCAAAAATACTTTCAATTAAAATTAAAGAAGATCAGATTGGTCTTGTTATTGGGTCAGGCGGTAAAACAATAAATGACATAAAAGAAAAATCCGGCTGTTCTGAAATTACAATCGAAGAAGATGGAAGTGTATTTATTACAGGAGTTGGGGGTACGGCTGAAAAAGCTCGCGATATGATAGAAGCGATAACTCATGAATATAAAGCCGGAGAAAAATTTCCAAATGCAAAAGTTACGAGAATTATGGATTTTGGCGCGTTCGTACAAATCGCAGATAATACCGAAGGGTTGGTGCATATCTCTGAAATTGCTCCTTTTAGAATAAACAATGTAAGAGATGTCCTCTCGGAAGGTGAGCAAGTTCCTGTTATAATAAAAGAGATTGATGAGAAGGATAGAATAAACTTATCAATCAAAGACATAGATCCTGATTTTGCAAAACGCAAAGGTGTAGATCCTATGTCCACAGGGAAAGCAAATGATTCCAAGAAACAACATAAACAATCAGATAAATAATAACTCACAAAAAAGTGATGGAGGTGTTGATTTTGTTGATAAGAAAAAATCTCCGTTTGTTCGTTCTTTTAAAAATGATATTTTAAAAAGTGGCGTTAAAAATGCCGGAAAAATCGCTGAAAAGATTATTCCAAGAACAAAAGAGCCAGTAAATCATATCGATAAGGTTTCAAATGCGAATAATGTAGCCGGTATACCGAAC
>JALSPS010000049.1 GCA_026985835.1 Candidatus Kaiserbacteria bacterium | reverse complement strand
AATTTCACCAGAAGACATTAACTCAGGATGAATAATTGCCCTAAATTCAAGAGGGTAAACCGGATCTGTATTTATTTCTTCTGCAAGGGCGGAAAGCTCATAACTTGTCCCAATTAAAATTGCCCCACTTTCCTTGCGAATATCTATGTATGGAAAAATTAAAATTCTCCAAACATACATAAGAATTAGCGAGACAAATAAATATATCAACAAAGTGCTTTTTGGAGTAATGATAGGATATAAGAAGAAAAATATAACAGCTATCAATATATTTATTATCTGAGCAATAAATATGGTAATAGGAAGGGAGTGCCTAAATAAAACCGTATATCGTCCATAAAGACCAGAGGCAAAATAAACTAAAAACCAAAATATAGATAATATGGAAAAAGCATAAAGGTGTAAAAATAGAATCTGCGAATCAGGAAACGAAAGATAGCGTAATGATAACATTACAAAAACAGACAGATATAAAACACCTAAATCACCCAAAAGCAAGGCTAAATATGCCCATCTACTCAACAAACGCATAATGTTACTATGCCATAAAATAAAAATGTTTCAAGTATTTGTCCGGCCCCACCCGCTTTGAGACCTACACCATTAATTGTCTGATAAAATATCACCTCCTCTCTATAAACCCTTTGGAAGCAAAGTGCATGTTTATCCTACATAGTCATACGCCTGAGTATTTACGGTTAAACGCGCATAATTTTTCATTGCACTTAGTATTCCAAGCGCGCCAAATTCGGTTAATAAATGTGACCCTCCGTAACTCATAAATGGCAATGTGATACCAGTTACTGGCATAACACCTATATTCATACCTATATGTATAGTAAAATGCGCAAAAATAAGCGTGGCCACGCCAACAGCAAAAAGTGTCTCGTAATTTGTAGAGCCAATTGACGCAATATAAATGATTCTAAAAATTAGAATGATATATAAAAAAATCAAAATCACCGCCCCAATAAAACCCCACTCCTCTGTAAATGATGCAAAGATAAAATCAGTCTGATACTCTGGCAAAAATAACAGCTTACTTTGAGTACCAAAACCTATACCTTTCCCGATGATTTGCCCTGATCCAACAGCAATAACAGATTGATACGCATTATATCCGGCTCCTTGCAAATCTTGCAACGGATGAAGAAATGTCATAATGCGTTGTTTTTGATAATCATGAAGAGCAAAATTCCACATAATAACAGAAGAAATAATTCCTCCTATAACTACAAGTAAAAGATGTTTTTTTGATATACCAGATACCAAAACCATTCCAAACCATATAAATAAAATAATTATTGCAGATCCAAAATCAGGTTGAATTAAAATAAGAAAAAAAACAAACGCTGCATAAGCTCCTGATATAATAATATGTCTTATGTTTGCTATTTCTATGTGTCTCTTATCAAAATACTTTGCCAAAAGAGCAATTATGACAAGTTTTGCGGGATCTGCCGGTTGAATTGCAAAAAAACCTAAATGAAAACGGCTTACAGCCCCTTTTACATTTGAGCCAATTACAAGAACGAGCGTCAAGAGAAAAATGGTAAAGATATAAAGTGATATTATAACATCTCTTCTTCTTAAGAAACGAAAGTCCAATAGACTAAATATCAAAAAAACTACAGAGGCTAATATAATCCATATAATTTGATGATTAAAATATATATTTAAATCCTTAGTGGAATACATTGTAAATAAACCGAATAACGAAATAAGGAGAGCCGGTATAAATAAATACCAATCAGGTCTTGAAAAGATTCTATTAAATTTCTGTATCATAATTAAAATTTGACACGAGGAGCAATCAAAGGTTGAACATCAATTCTTGTCGGAGATATTTTAAATGGTTTGGGCCATGTAAATGATATTTCATATTCTTTATCCGGCTCCATACGCTCAAGATAAGTTCTTGAAGAAGCAAGCGCATTACCGACTTCATCAAAAAGTGTGGCAACAAAAATCACATTCTTCTTTGGAATAACATCTGAATTTTTTGTTTTTGCATCTACTCTCGGTATTTTTCCAGGTTTAAATACTTCATCATAAACATCAATCTTCTTGGATTCATCAAACATTTTCACCCAAACCTCTTTTCTAAGAAATTGAAAAGTAACTCGAGCAACATCTCTGTTTCCGGTTTCAATACCTGTTTCTAAAATTGGCATTACTCTCCCGGGCAAAATTGGCACATTACCAAATCGCTCAGCTATCAATATATTTTCAGAATTATATAACTTGAAGTGGTAAGGTATTGAAAGAATTCCTGATTTTGGATTTGGATTTTCAATATAAGCCACCGTAGAATAAAGACCTGGGCGAATTTTAAATGCTCGTGACCAAAGAATTAAAAGAGGTTTTTGAACTCTTTCATCAAGCAACTTACACGGGCCTCCTTTATCAACAGAAGTTTCCCCTTGATTTTGAATACCATCAAAACATGTGGGTTTATGGTGAATCAGCTTCCATATAAAAGGAGAAATTATAGCTGTAAACAACAAAAATACTCCCGTAGCGTAATATATCTGTCTTCTTTTTGCCCATTCCATACATTCATTATCTCATAAATTTCTTTTTGTTCCAAATAAAAAACCCGCCTAACAGGCGGGTATTGTGTGCTTTGTTCCGGCGACTAGCTACTTTCCCCGACTTGAGCCGAGTATCATCGCCTCAACCGCGCTTAACTTCCGGGTTCGGAATGGAACCGGGTGTGACCACGGCGACAAATCACCGGAACAAAGCACACAACCAAAAACAAAAGAATAAATAATCAAGCAAACAAAAACGATTCTCAGAATTCCTGATAAGAAATTCTTCGACGAATTAGTACACCTCGGCTCAACGTCTTGCAACGCTTCCACCTGGTGCCTATCAACGTAGTCATCTCCTACGAGTCTCAAATGATACCTAATCTTGGAGTTGGCTTCCCACTTAGATGCTTTCAGCGGTTATCCATTCCCGACATAGCTACTCGGCAGTGCCACTGGCGTGACAGCCGACAGACCAGAGGTCAGTCCATCCCGGTCCTCTCGTACTAAGGACAGATCTCCTCAAGTATCAACGCCTGCAGCGGATTACGACCAACCTGTCTCACGACGGTCTGAACCCAGCTCGCGTACCTTTTTAATTGGCGAACAGCCAAACCCTTGGGAGCTTCTCCGCCCCCAGGATAAGATGAGCCGACATCGAGGTGCCGAACGCCGCCGTCGATATGAACTCTTAGGCGGCACTAGCCTGTTATCCCCAGGGTAACTTTTATCCGTTAATCTCCGGCCGCATCTAAAGCGTACCGTCGGTTCACTATGTCCTGCTTTCGCATCTGCTCGGGTCGTACCCCTCGCAGTCAAGCACCCTTATGCCATTACACTATCGGCACGATTTCCATCCGCGCCTAGGGTACCTTTGAACTCCTCCGTTACTTTTTAGGAGGATAGCGCCCCACTAAAACTGCCTGCCAGACAATGTCCCGCGTCGTTTTTTCCGTACGCGGTTAGACGAGGCATATAGAAAGGGTGGTATTTCACTGGCGACTCCACATTTCCCAAAAGAAATGCTTCAAAGTCTCCCACCTATGCTACGCATTCCACACACAACGCCAATGCCAAGCTGCAGTAAAGCTCCTGGGGTCTTTCCGTCCTGCTGCAGGTAAGGGGCATCTTTACCCCTATTGTATTTTCACCGGGCAGTTCCTCGAGACAGTGTCCCAGTCGTTACGCCATTCGTGCACGTCTGAAATTACCAGACAAGGAATTACGCTACCTTAGGACCGTTATAGTTACGGCCGACATTCACCGGGGCTTGTACAGGCCAGCCTAACAAGTAAAACTCATTAGACCACCCGTAGTTAACCTTCCGGCATTGGTCAGGCGTCACCCCCTATACATCCTCTTACGAGTTCGCAGGGAGCTGTGTTTTTGGTAAACAGTCGCCAGGACTCTTTCGCTGCGACCAAACTTATGCAAGCACAAGTTTGGCGGACCTTATCCCTAAGTTACGGTCGCTGTTTTGCCGAGTTCCTTGAGGAACTTTCACCCGTTCGCCTTGGTCTTCTCGACCCTACCACCTGTGTTGGTTTGCGGTACGGACACTATCATACTGAAGCTGAGAGGCTTTTCTTGGAGGGCTCTTCGTAAAAATTCAACTATCCGAAGATAATCGTTTTGCATTTTCCGTGTCTTGTGTAGTCCGGATTTACCTAAACTACAACACTTGAAAGTAGCAACACCAATCCAATAAGGTGCTTTTACTTATTTCCCCCGTCACCCCATCGCATATAATAGTGGTCACGGAATATTAACCGTGTGTCCATCGCGTCCGGCTTTCGCCATTCGCTTAGGCCCGACTAACCCGTGGCTGATCTTCATGGCCACGGAAACCTTGGTATTTCGGCGTGCGGGACTCTCACCCGCAATGCGGTTACTCGTGCCAACATTCTCACTTCCGCTTGCTCCACGCCGGGTTACCCCTTACGCTTCATCGCCGGCGGAACGCTCTCCTACCGCTCGTACTTTCCGAAAAAAGTACGAACCCGCAGTTTCGGTACTACACTTAGCCCCGATCATTTTCGGCGCGAAATCTCTGAGTGAGTGAGCTGTTACGCTATCTTTAAAGGGTGGCTGCTTCTAAGCCAACCTCCTCACTGTCAAAGAAACTTCACATCCTCGCTTGCACTTAGTGTAGATTTAGGGACCTTAACTTGCGATCTGGGCTGTTTCCCTTTTGTCCAATGGAGCTTCGCCCCCACAGACTAACTCCTGCGCTATTAACCGTTGGTATTCGGAGTTTGATAAGAGTGACGAGGTTTCCCCCTATTCACACTTTCCAGTGCTCTACCCCCAACGGGAACACGCAAGGCCAACCCTAAAGCTGTTTCGGAGAGAACCAGCTATTACCAGGTTCGATTGGCTTTTCACCCCTTACCACAAGTCATCCGAGCACGTTGCACGATGCGACGGTTCGGGCCTCCTCCATCCTTTCGGACAGATTCACCCTGCTCATGGTAAGCTCACCTGATTTCGGGTCTTATACTATCCCTAAACGCGCTATTAACACTCGCTTTCGCTCTGCCTCCGCGGTTCATCCGCTTAGACTAGGAATAACATAAACTCGTTGGCTCATTCTTCAATAGGCACGCCGTAGAGGTACGAGACCTCATCGACTCCTTGTAGACATATGGTTTCAGTTCTATTTCACTCCCCTCTCGGGGTTCTTTTCACCTTTCCCTCACGGTACTTGTTCACTATCGATCTTTAAGGATATTTAGCCTTACCGGTTAGTTCCGGCAGATTCACTCCGGCTATTCGTGTCCGAAGCTACTCAGGAATAGTATCAATGAAGATTTCATATTTTCGTGTACGGGACTATTACCCTTTAGAGTCAAGCTTTCCAGCTTGTTCCACTAATATAAAATTTTTTGACTTCACTCACTTAAAAAGTGACGATACTACCCTACAACCCCAATTTCTAAAAGAAATTGGTTTGGGCTTCTCCGCTTTCGCTCGCCGCTACTTACGGAATACCTGTTGGTTTCTTTTCCTCCGGGTACTGAGATGTTTCACTTCCCCGGGTATACCCCTTATGTCAAGCATAAGGTACTCAAGGTTTGCTTGAGTGGGTTCCCCCATTCGGAAATCTTCGGATCAAAGTTTGTTTGGCAACTTCCCGAAGCTTATCGCAGCCATACCACGTCCTTCATCGTTCCTTAAAGTCAAGGCATCCTCCATACGCCCTTAATAGAATTTCCTATCAGGAATTCTATTAACCGCTTTTGTTTTGTTGATGTACCCCCGACGGAAAGACTGTTGAAATTCAACAATTATAAATAGGGATACATCCTGCATTGATTATTTATTCAGTTGTCAATGTTCAATATGCTTAGGTATAAAAAAACCGCACTTTGGTGCGGGAATGCGAAGCGCAAAAGCACAACTCATTTCCGCTCCTTTTTGGTTGATTTAATACTCATAAGCACGCACGGATTATACACTAAAAAAAATAAAACGCAAATTTTTTATAGCTAAGTTTAAGAAATAATTGCAATCCTAAACATTAATTAATGTTTAGAGGCTAAAAAATAAAAATTTAATCGTACAAACTATAAAAAACGCGCTCTCATTCCCTTCTTATGATATCTAGAGCTTTTTCAAAAACATCAGGTAAAGGAGCTTGAAAACTGATGGTATTATTATTCTTATCTTTAATAGTTATCTTAAAAGCGTGTAAAGCGTGCCGATTAAAATTCAATACACATTCTTTTTTTGGCGCATAAAGTTTATCACAAACTATCGGGTGATGTATAGATTTTAAGTGCACGCGCAGTTGGTGTGTTCTACCCGTTTTTGGAAAAAGCGCTAAATATGCAAAATCCTTTTCCTGACTTTCTCCTGTTTGAAATAAAACTTTATACTTGGTTGTTGCTTCTCGTAAATTACCGCGCGCGAACGGTTCGGTGATGAAAATTCCAAATTTTTTACTTCTACCAATTTTTTTATCTATTATTCCATCTAATTTTTCTTCTTTAAATCCACCATAAACAATTGCTCGGTATTCTTTTTGTATTCTTCTTTCCTTAAATTGATCTTTTAAAAAATCAAAATACTCCTGAGTTTTGGCGATTAAGAGTACTCCGCTTGTTTCTCTATCTAACCTATGCACGATACCCGGGCGCAAAATGGCTTCGCCATTTTGCGCCCTCCAAGGCTCGCCTATATCTTTTATATCCGGATAATTTTCCAACAGCCAGTCAGCAAGTGTGTATTCATTATTTTTACCGTCGCCATGCGTCATCAACCCACCGGGTTTGTTTATAACCAAAAGATTCTTGTCTTCAAAAATAATTTTTGGATTTTGTTTTTCTAACATATTTATTTACCAAATCTCCTATGTCTTTTTTTGTATTTATCAAAGATATTTTTTAAATCATCAATACTGAATTCCGGCCAATATTTTTTTTCAAAAAATAACTCAGCATAAGCGCTCTGCCAGGGGAAAAAATTTGAAAGACGATGTTCACCACCTGTACGAATTAAAATATCAAAATCAGGTAATTCGGCACTCCACATAAAAGATTTAAATAATTCTTCTGTAATTATTTGTGATTTGTTAGTTTTTTCAATTAATACGCGAGCTGCTTCAGATAACTCCAATCTGCCTCCATAAGAAAGAGCGATCCAAAGTGTTAGATTTTTATTATTTTTTGTCTCGTCTTCAGCATTTGCGATAAGTTCTTGTAACTTCTTACTAAATAATGTTTTTTTACCTACTACCTTAATTTTAACCCCACTTCTTTTTATTTCATCAATGGAGGAAAAAAGTTCTACAAATAAATCCATCAAATAAGCAACCTCTTCCGGAGACCTGTTCCAGTTTTCTGTTGAAAATGCATACACCGCCATATCCTCTATGTCGGTTTCCGCTATAAATTTTGTTATATTCTTAAGATTTTCAAATCCGCGCCTGTGCCCTTCCAAGGTATGCATTCCGCGTTCTCTTGCCCAGCGTCTATTACCATCTAAAATGATTCCTATACTTTTAAGACTTGTTTTTTTCTCCATTGCGAGTTATTATACCACCTGAGCAGAAATGCTCCACCTTTGGTGAATGGGCGATTAGCTCAGTTGGCTAGAGCGCCACTCTTACAAAGTGGATGTCGGAGGTTCGAGTCCTCCATCGCCCACAACAAATCCCCTCAACGCTTCGCGTTGAGGGGATTAATCATTAACCTTATCACTTTCTCAAAGGAAGAAATGCATTAGTACCTCCAAATTCGAAAAGTTAATTCAATCAATAATTTACCCGCGAATTAAAGCAAATACAATATATGCAACATACGCTACGATAAATAAAATTCCCTGACCTCTTTCAAGTGAGTGTTTCTTTCCTATAAACATTGAGAAAAAGAGAGAAAGAGACGCGCCAATTAAAATAAGGGTGTCTATGAAATTTGCCTTTGTAAATTGTAATGGGGCTACAATTGATGTTGCCCCGAGAATTAAAAACATATTAAATATATTGGACCCGACTATCCCGCCAACAACCATATCCACCATCCCCTTTCTCACAGCGCTAATTGCTGTCACGATTTCCGGCAAAGATGTCCCTATGGCTACAATCGTTAAACCTATAAGGTTTTGAGACACGCCAAAAGATTCAGCAAGAGCGACGGCTGACTTTACTAAAATCTCACCGGAAAATAACAATGTCGCAACTCCCCCAAAAAGAAAAAGTAAAGATTTGCTAAGCGAATTTTCTGAATCTATTGATTCTTGTTTTGAGGATCCATGTAATCCAAATGTATAAACAATAAAAATAATAAAAAAACTCAAAAGAACCATACCATCAGCCCTAGAAATAATATGCTCAGATGCGACAGAAAAAAAACTGCCTGCGCCAAGTAGAAGCACAATAATTACTGAAAGTAACATAAATGGAAACTCTTTCCAAACAGTTGAGTGTTTAACTGCAAGCGGAGCAAATAAAGAAGCTATACCAAGTCCAAGCATTATATTTATGATATTACTTCCCAAAACATTTCCAAGAGAGAGCGCTGTCGCATCTTGAAATACCGCCAATACATTAACCACCAATTCCGGTGCTGAAGTTCCAATTGCAATAACAGTAAGGCCGATAATAAAATCCTGAATTCCAAATCTTTTTGCAACAGAAGCGGCTCCAAGTACGAAATAATCAGCTGATTTTACTATAATAAAAAGACTTACGACAACGACTATCAATAATACCAAATTTGATAATTCAAACATTTTTAGAGTTTAACAAATATAATTTGTGTATCAAGCAAATTGATGAGTGTGCTTCTTTAATTTATTTGTTGTATTTGATAATTCACATTAGGACTGAAAGTATCTTAGTATATCCATCATTGTATGGTAAGAATCATTAGCTGTTGTCTTCAGTTTGTCATGGTTCATTTCATATGCAGATATCTCGTCACCCCAAACTATCACATAATTTCTTTTGGTATCAGATCTCAATCTCATAAAATCTCTTAAAACAATATCATTATAATTCAATAAATTATATTGTATTGGTTGCGGTAATTTTCTTATAAAAAACTTCATTATATGCCGTTCAAGGAGAGAGTAATTCCCATTTAGGCCCTGACTTCTATTAGCTAAAATTACAATATCTGTTGGATCAATATGATCAATCCACTCAGAAGACGGAATAAGTGAACCCAAAGCTCCATCTATATACCTTATTCCGTCTATATCTACTTTAGTGGAATATAAAACAGGCATTGCTATGGATGCTTGCATAAGTTTAATAAGATCAATCTTACCGTCAAACGGAAAAATTTTTGATTTTCCAGTTTCATATTCTGTTGCTGAAATATGAACACGAGTCCTACTATTTAAAATGGCCCCTATATCCAATGCTTTATTTGAAACCTTTCCTCTAAAAACATCACAGAGCATATCTATTCTCGCTATGTTTTCTTTTGTAAATCTTGAAGTAATAAATCTATTGAATGCTAAAAAATCATTTTGTACCAACTCTTCATAATATATAGATGTTCCAAGCTTCGCTTGACCTGCAACAAAATACGAAACTGTTGGAGCCCCTGCGGAACTCCCTATGACATTATCGAAAACATAATTAAGTCCAAAATCCTGCAAGGCAGAAACTTGTCCCCCCCCTATTACACCTCTCATGATTCCCGGTAACGAAATTAGAAGCGGTCTTATTTTTTTATGCTCATCATTTTGCGCATCAAGTAATCTTTTTTTTCGAAATAAATTTTGGAAAACTACATCTTCGCGACCTTCAAGATACTTAAAAAAATCAACATGTCCACTTTCATTACTTTCCTTTTTTGTAAACATTGACTCTCCTTCTATCTTCATCGTAATTTTATTATACCAAATAAATTATATGGAGCAAAATTGAAAGTAAAAAGTAAATAATCTCTGCATAAAAATCAAATTTACCTTCCTTATTTTTGAAAACCGCCGAAATGCGGTTTTTGTGCTCCCGGGAGTTTCGGCGTCAGCTCACTAAGTATTTTGTTTCGTTCCACTCACAAAATACTAAGTGGCTCCTGCCCGGGCTCGTCTGTTGTCGTTCGTTCCTCACTCCAACATGACTCCGCCTTTCGAATCCTCGCGCAATGCAAAGCAGTTTGCATTGCTCCGCTCGCACCACTTCGCTGCGCTTGTTGTGCTCCCGGGAGGATTCGAACCCCCATCGGGTGGGTAGAAGCCACCTGTTCTATCCATTGAACTACAGGAGCATCGGCATAAACTTTACACTAAGAAAATTATTGGTCAATAGTACGGCTCTTATAACGATTTATAATATCTCTGATTTTTCCTTCTTGTATCAGGATATACTCAACCTTTTTTTTATTTGTTTCGTTCTCAGGCTCGGTGTTTTTTGTTAATTTATTAAGGGTAAGATTTAATAAAAATACCGATACAATAAAAGCTATAAAACCATAACCTAATAATAAAATCCAAATAAAACTAACAGCAGGAACATACTTTATATTAAATTTCCTTGTAAACCATTTCTGTAAATTTAATATCTTTTTAAAAAAATTAAACATAATTATTCATTATACTTAAAAACAGAAACTATGTATTCTGCTTTCCATATTTTTTTACCCGGTGTCCTGCTTAATGATACACCGCTTACATAAGATGCCTTATCCAAATTTTCAAAATCTGTTAACAGTAAATTAATGCTGTCAAAAGAACCATGAGTAGATATATAAAAATCAATACTTTGTGTTGACTTTCTTATTGATTTTACGTGTAAGAAAATTCCTCTGTGTCTTGCAATTGATTCAATTTCTTTAATAAACTCAACAACATCATCTTTTGTCAAGAAAATACTTTTAAACTGTTCACGCAAACTCTCCGTTCTTTCAAATTGTTTCAATAGTAGCGATTCATATTTTTTTCTTATTATTTTCTCTTCGCTTGCAAATTTTATAATTTGCGCAGTTTCGGAATTATTATTTATCTCAGAGATTACAGTAAATAAAAACCAAGCTACAAACAAAAGAAACAACACCGAAGCCCCAAATATTAAATATGTATTTCTTTTTAAATTCATATTTCTATTGATAATGTAAATGTGGTTTTCTCACTTTTGCTAAAGTCGTCAAATGGTATATTTATTGTTTTAAATTGATCCGAGGCTGAAAGTCTATCCACGAAAGCTGACAATTCCTCTCTATTTGAGGCAAGCCCTGATAGATATATTTTAGAAGAAGATGGATCAACTGATAAACGAATTGAAACAATCTGAATTGCTTCTCCGGCAATATCCATAATGTTATTCAATAAAATGGATATTAAAATTGAATCTGTCATTTTATCTATTCTGGAAATTAAAGTATTCAGATGTTTTACCTCTTTTTTAACTTTATTAACCTTGGCCTTGTTTATATGTGCTGCAGTTATTTCTTGCTCTTGCTCAATCTGTGAGAGCAATAATTTTGACTCAACATATTTTGGAATAAAAAAAAGCATAGTAATAAGAAAGACCACACCTGTTACCAAAAAAATAAGAGAGATTATCCTTAAAATAAAATATCTTTTTAATCCTATTCTTTTTTGTGCAGGTAATACATTTGCCATAATCAAATTGAATCAAGTAACAAAAGCCCAATTGCAGTTGCATATTGTCTAGATTTATCCGGCTCAATATCGGGAATATAATCATTTATATCAAACAAATTTTGCCAAACATTTGCATAATCAACCGGAACATTTAATTCATCCGTTAAAAATTCTTTTAACCCTAAAAGAGCGCTGGCTCCACCGCATATGTATATTTTTTTTATTTGTTCTTTCGGAAAACCATTCTCATCTCGCCTGGAAGACCAAAAATCATAATGGCGTTTTATTTCATTTGATAGAATTTTAACGGAGGATATAAGCTCTTTTTGAAACTGTTTATTTGTTTTATCCAATAATCCTTTTTCTGATTTATAAATGTTT
>JALSPS010000048.1 GCA_026985835.1 Candidatus Kaiserbacteria bacterium | reverse complement strand
TTTCTTAAAGAAGCTGGACAAGAAAATACTGAGCTTCTTGAAAAGCTCGTCATCAAAAAAAGAGATTTGACTGAAGCAAGAGGAGAGGTAAGAGTAATTGTTTCTTAAAGTTTTTTTGCTCCGTTATCCGGCCGAGCCGAAGGCTCGGCCGGGTTGTTTTATATAAATTTAACGCTATAATTATTTTATGAATGCAATTGATACATTTTTTAATGAATTAAAGCAAAGACCGGAGTCAGATAGAGTGGCATTTGCATCTTTTGTTGCGATTAGCGTTGTTGTAATCTTGATTATTGTTTGGTTTATTCTTTTTGTAAATACAAAAACAGTTAAAAATGTAAAAATAAAAAAATTTAATCAATCAGCAAGCGCGTTTGGCGCAATTGAAGAGCAAATTAAACCAAAAACTTCAAATAAATCCAACCCTTCTGTTGTAAATAAAGCTATGCATAAACAGAAAATAACACCTGAAGATATTCGTACCGCAACCGAAAATTTTGTAAAATTAAAATTGGATTCCAGTGGTAAAGTTACATCAGTTGAGAATTAGTTATTTGTATTGTCATTAAATTGGTAATAGATTCAATCTATACATAAATCATAAATTTGCGTTTTAGAATTTTTCGTGTATAGTATTCGTACTCTGCTTGTGCGGAGTTTATATTTTATGAAAGTAAAATCGTCCGTTAAAAAGATATGCAAAGATTGTAAAACCGTAAAGAGAAACGGGCGCGTTTATGTCGTGTGTAAAAATCCGCGACACAAACAAAGACAAGGATAATTTATTATTATATGCGTATAGCCGGTATAACAATTCCAGATGAAAAAAGACTTGAGTTTGGGCTCAGAGTGATTTACGGTATAGGTCCGGCAAGAGCTCATAAAGTTTTGCAAGGTGCCGGAGTTGATTTTGGCAAAAAGCCTAAGGATCTTTCTCCAGCTGACGAAAAGAAAATAGCAAAACTTGTTGAAGAGTATCAAATAGAGGGAGAACTTCGCAGAAAAGTTGCGGGAGACATCAAGCGTTTGAAAGACATAGGAGCATACAGAGGTGACAGACACTCAAGACATTTACCGGTACGCGGACAAAGAACAAAAACCAACTCAAGAACTGTTCGTGGTAATGTTAGAAAAACAATGACTTCCGGTAAAACTAAAATAGAAAAGAAATAATATGGGAAAAAAGCGAATTGTTAAAAAAGGAGGTGTAAGTGTAAACAAAGGAATGAGAGCCCGCGCTCTTTCAAAGGTTGCCAAGAAAAAAATTCAATCCGGTATACTCACAATACACGCAACTTACAACAATACAAAAGTTTCATTGGCAGATTTGAATGGAGATTTGGTTTTATGGTCTTCTGCCGGCGCTCTTGGATTTGCCGGAGCAAAGAAAAGCACCCCGTTTGCAGCCGCAAAGGTTGGAGAGCTTATCGGTGAAAAATCAAAAATGATAGGAGTTAAGGATGTAAAAGCGGTTATTAAAGGTGTCGGTCCGGGAAGAGAATCAGCGCTTAGAGCTTTTGTTGCAAAAGGAATAGAGCTTACCGCAATTGTGGACGCAACACCGGTACCGTTTAATGGTCCTCGTCGTAGGAGACCGAGAAGAGTTTAATAAATTATTATGCAAAATAAACCAATTTATAAATTAGGAAAAAGACTTGGTCCGGGTGTGCATCCAAAATGTCAAACCCAGAAATTTGCTCTTGCCGAAGCGCGACATAAAAAAGCATTTAAACATCGCAAAAACTTATCTGACTTTAACTTGCAGTTACTCGCAAAGCAGAGAGTGCGATTTTCTTACGGTATTACAGAGAAACAACTTGTAAAGTATGTAAAAGATGCCATGAAAAATACAGACAGAGAGAATGCTCTCTTTAGAAATCTTGAGTTTCGTTTAGATAATGTTGTCTTTATGATAGGACTTGCTCCGTCAAGACGCGCGGCGCGTCAGATGGTAGTTCACGGCCATATTATATTGAATGGTAGACGAAATAACATTCCGTCCACAATTTTAAAAAAAGGTGATAAAGTTGCCGTTAGAGAACAGTCTAGGCAAAAGCCATTGTTTTCTGATCGCGCAAAAGCGATAGAAAAGGCAACTCAGCCTGCATGGTTGGTTTATAATCCTAAAAAAATGGAAGCTGAAATTAAAGGTATCCCGGATTATGATCCGGCAACGAACGAATTTGATTTAAAAGCGGTGTTTGAATTTTACAGTAGGTAAAATTCGCTTGAAATAAACAAAAAATCAAGTATAGTACAAATAATTATAAGTTAAATTAAAAGTATGAGTCAGCAAGTAGTGTTACCATCAAAACCAAAAATTATTTCAGAATCCGATACCCGTGGGGTTTATGAAATAGACGGTTTTTATCCGGGTTATGGACATACAATTGGTAATTCATTGCGTAGAATCATACTTTCTTCTTTGCCTGGCGCTGCGATAACTCAGGTTCGTATTGCCGGAGCGCAACATGAATTTTCCACAATAGAGGGGGTGAAAGAAGATGTTATAGTTATACTTTTGAATCTCAAAAAAGTGAGAGCAAAACTTCTCACTGATGAACCTCAGACATTAAAATTAAATGTAAAAGGCCCAAAGGTTGTAACTGCCGGAGATATAGAAGCGCCCGGTCAGGTTGAAATTTTAAATAAAGATGAATATATAGCTGAAATAACTGGAAAAGTTGAGCTTGATATAGAAATGACTCTTGAATCCGGGCTTGGATATGTTCCAAAAGAATCTATTGTGAAAGAAAGGTTACCGATAGGAACAATTACACTTGATGCCGCTTTTTCTCCGATAAGAAGAGTAAATTACGAGGTTGAAAATATGCGCGTTGGAGACAGAACTGACTTTAACAAGTTAAGAATCTCAATTGAAACAGATGGGACATTGACAGCTCGTGAAGCTCTGGAAGATTCAATCGCAATTATGATTAAGCAACTTAAAGCGATTGTAGGTTTTAAAGAAGAAGATGAAGAGCTTGCTGATGATGTCAAAATAGAAACTCCAAAAGATGCAAAAACAGAAAAGAAAAAACCGGCATCAATTGATAAAGAAGTTTTAAAAACCCGAATTGAAGAATTGAATCTTTCACAAAGACTTGAAAATGCCCTTGGCGATGCTGG
>JALSPS010000047.1 GCA_026985835.1 Candidatus Kaiserbacteria bacterium | reverse complement strand
GCAAAAAACAAATAATATTGAAATAGATATTCCTGATAATGTAAAAGAACTTATCTTAGAGCGACAAAAATTTAGAGAAGCAGGAGATTATAAACACGCGGATAAAATTCGCGATAAGATATTAAGCTCAGGTTTTGAGATTAAAGATTTACCGGATGGAGTTGATGTAACTCCGGTGAAAGAGTAGCGCTCCGCCTTCGGCGGAGCGCTTATGTACTCATTGCCCTGTACTTTCAATTCCGATAATATGGTTGTGTGTTAAATAAACAGTTGAAAGTTCTGCAATGTTAATAAATTCAAACGGATTATCTGCATAAGCATCTTCTTTATGGAAGCCAAGCAATTTGCCCTTGTTTGTAATCCCAAGGATAGTTACTGAATGTATAGGCATATATTTTTGATTTTTTGATACTTTAAAAAAAGTAATTCGTATAGGATAATTTATATTTTTTAATTTTTCTGCGAGTTCTTCAAATGAATTTATTTCAGGGTGTAGAGTTGTATTTTCAAGAGAACTTACAAAATAATGCCCTGCTTTTTTAATATCAGTATTATCTGGATGGAATAATTGTTTATCATCAATTTTTCCAGTTAAAAACAATGCAGTTTTATGACAATTTGCGCCTTGTATAGCATCTGCGCTATTAAAATAATTTACTATATCATTATGTTTGTCCTCTTCGTTTGGTTGTTTTTTCAACAAATATGATATTTTTTCATAAATGGAACTTTGCAAGTCAATCCACTCTGCTTTATCTGGTGTTATGTATATTCTTTTTATGTTTGGAACAGCTTCTTTTTTTGGCATAATAATGTCTATTGTATTTGTGGCGTGCAGAGAGCGGAAACCTCTTGCATAATTTCATTATGATCTTGAAAAATACCAAAATGTCTGAGAATAGTTGGATTTGCCAATATCTCTTTACATAAGACTACATCATTTTGAAGAAGCTTTAATTTTTCTTGCTTTGAAAGAGTTGTGAGAGCGGTTATTGGATGAACACCTGCAGAATCAATAAGACGTTCTATACCATTGCCAATCGGATAATCCCAGCCTAGCATTTTGAATCCGGCGCAACTTCCATAACGAATTGCATTTTTTGTAAATCTTGTATTAGTAATAAGCCATCCTTCGTTTATTTCGTCAACAAGATCGTCAAATCGCGCTTTAACATAAAGCGCCACTTTTAGATCAGATCGGATACCGAGTGCATTATGAAATTTTAACTCCATTGCGATTTTTTTATTTTGATGCTCTGTTATAATGTCTATTTCGTGAGAAGCACATTTGCCTTGGAGTATTATACCGTTTCGGACTTTTTGGTATCCGATTTCTCGCAATAAGGCGGCAATGAATCGCTCAAAAGGAAAACCAGACGGACCAAGCTCCAAGACAGCGCGTTTTATTGAATATCTGGCAGCGATTGGATGTGTTCGCATTTGACGCAGAAGTTCATAAGCATTCTCATAAATTTCTTGAGTGGTTATGCCATCGTACAAAATTTTTTTAATTTGAGAAATTATTTTATCGCGTATATTTTTGGGGGCACCGGAGCGTTTTAGCGATCTGTTAAGTTTTGCAGGGTCAAATGGCTCTTGCTCTCCATCGTTTTTAGTTATTAAAACCACCATAACGCTGATTATAACAAAAATAAAAATTGATTTCAGTTTTGGTTGTGTATAACTTTTTGTATCTCTCCTCCTCCGAGGCAAGTATTGTTTTTATAAATTGCAATAAATTGACCTTGTGCCGGAGCAAATGGTGGTTCCTTAAATTTAATTATTGCAGTTTTATGGTCTATTTGGGTAATTTTACATTTTTGTAACTCCCCTCTGTGTCTTATCCTACAAGTGTAATTTTTATTTATTTTTGGAATTTTAGAAATCCAGTTTAGATTGTTTATTTTAATAAATTTTATGTTTTTTTGATGTGCATCAAATTCTTTTTTCGATCCAACAATAATGGTATTTTCTTTTGTATTTTTATCAATAACATATAACGGATTTTGATTTGGAGATTGAAATTTAGAAAAAATATGAAAGCCTCTTCTCTCGCCAATTGTATAAAGTACGGAACCCTGATGTTCGCCAATAATATCTCCATTGAGAGATAAGATTTTTCCTGAATTATGCGGTACGAAGTGCTTTAAAAATTTTTTAACATCAAGCTCGTGACCGATAAAACAAATCCCTTGAGAATCTTTTTTGTCAGCAGTATGAAGACCGTATTTTTTGGCAATCTTTCTAACTTGCGGTTTTGTTAATTTGGCAAGTGGGAATATGGTTTTTGATAATGCATCTTTTTTAACCTGTGATAAAAAATATGTTTGATCTTTGTTTTTATCTTTTGCCATCTTTAAGAGAATGTATTTTTTTGTGTTAAACAAATTATTTTTATGATAAACATTTGCATAATGCCCGGTTGCAAGCATTTCTGCGCCAAGCTCTCGGGCTTTGTCTAAAAAAATTCCAAATTTAATTTCTCTATTACAAATTATATCCGGATTTGGTGTTAATCCTTTTGAGTACGAATCAATTAAATAATCAAAAACTCTCTTTTTATATTCTTGCTCCAAATCAATGGCAAAAAAAGGAATAGAGAGAGTGTCTGCAACGCGTTTTGCGCTCTCCCCGGCCTCTTTACAGTGGGTTTTATCACCGAAGGGTTTGTATGTTTTAAAATACACTCCAAATACATCATATCCCGCGTTTTTTAACAAAAGCGCGGCTACAGAACTATCAACACCCCCGGAGAGCGCAATTGCGATTTTTTTATTCTTTCTCATTTAATTGTTTAGTAATATAAAGATTTCTTTTTTTCATATGCTCACTGTATGTCTTGCTGTAATGTGTGATTCCTGTTTTGTCTGCCAAATAAAAAAGATTTCCTCTATCAATTGGAGTAACAGTTGCTTTTATGGATGAGAGTCCGGGATTTCCTATTGGTGCTGGTGGGAGTCCTTTATGCGCATATGTATTGTAAAGGTTTGATTTGTCCAAGAGTTCTTTCATTGTTATATCAAATGAGCCTTTTTTATGTGTATAAACAAATGTTGCATCAACTTGAAGAGGCATACCTATGCGTAATCTTCTCCATAAAACTCCCGCAATCAAGCGTCTATCTCTGGCATTAAATGCTTCCTTTTCAACAATTGAA
>JALSPS010000046.1 GCA_026985835.1 Candidatus Kaiserbacteria bacterium | reverse complement strand
CTTTTATCAATCTTTTTTCAATCTCAAAACATCTCGGAGCAGATATATCTTCTAAATTTATACCTCCGAATGTTGGCGCTATTAATTTTATTGTTTTGATAATTTCTTCGGTATCTTGGGTATCAAGCGCAATTGGAAAAGCGTCAACTCCGGCAAATGCCTTAAAAAGCGCTGCCTTACCTTCCATTACAGGCAAGCCAGCCTCAGCTCCTATATTTCCCAACCCCAATACGGCAGAACCATCAGTTATAACTGCAACTGAGTTTTTACTGGTAACATAATCTCGCGCTGGCTCCCCCGCAGCTATTGCGCGAGAAACCGCGGCAACCCCGGGTGTATATGCCAACGATAAATCATTTGGCGTATCAAGAGGCACTATTGGCTCGATAGAGAGTTTACCTCTATGTTTTTTATGTAATTTTAAACTTTCCTTATCATAATTCATAATCATAACAATACTTGTTTCAAATATAAAAACAAGTTAATAACTTACCGGTTCAATTAAATTCTTTTTTTAATTTTATTTTCAGCTAAATACTCTGCAAGCTGTAAAGGCAGCTGCGGATTAAACAAACTTGCAGTTGCCACCATTACAAACTCGGCTCCCGCATTTATATGTCGCATAAATCCATCTGGTGTTGTTACTCCTCCACATCCTATAATTTTTACATTCTTCAAGCTAAGCTCTTTCTTAGCTTTTGCCAAATTTTCAACCGCTTCAACAGCTCTATCCAAAATTGCATATCCACAAGTTCCGCTACTTAATCCACCCGGAAGCGCCTGCTTTCCTTTTTTGTCTACAACTTTCATCGGTATTGTGTTTATGGCTACAACTCCATCTATAAATTCTGAAGTTGCCTTTAAAAATCTTTTGTAAAACCCTTTGTTTGCATATCCAAGTTTTAAGAGTAATTTGGTATTTTTATCTCGCAACGCCTCTCTTGCTGTTTTTGCTATAATTTTAGACGATTTTATATCTTTATATATCACACCCTCTTTCCCCGAAACATTCGGACAAGAGAGATTTAATTCAATAATCTTTTCTCCGGCAAGTTCTGCAAATCTCGCTAAGAAAGCGTAATCTCTTGCCAGCGCAAAAATATCATCATCTTTACGCGCCGTGCCAACAACGCTTGTAATTATCGCTTTGTTATATTTTTTAGCGAGTTTTTGTCCATCTTTTACCATATTTACCCAATCAAGCGGATGTGGAGATGGCATACCAACAGAATTGGTTACACTCACAAATTCCGGAGTGTCTTGTTGTTTAATATAACCGGTTCTTAAAGCGCCCATATCTTTTTTTGATATTGTCTCGGAAGGCAAAAAGATTATATTATGCCCGAGATAATCGCCATTATTTCTATGAGCAAGTCTATGTTCGCTTCTAAATGTCTTCCAGGTCAATAACTCAAATCCGTCTTTCATAGAAGCCTCCATATATCGTAAATTATGAATTGTTCCCGCTGCAACACCTATTGGCAAAGCTGTTTTAAAACCAAAAAAATCTGTACGCACACCATATTTTCCCAAGATTTTTTTAATCTTGTTATTTTTATTAGAAACACTTTCAAACGGCCCGTTATCTTTATTGTATTCAAATGTACGTTCAATTTTATATCGCATAATAATTTTAATTTTCTGTAAACGCATCCCAATTTGCTTTCGGACGCAAAGCTGTTGAACCCTCTGCGCAAAGCTCACAACTTTCAGGAGGCCATCTTCTGGGGATATCTGAGACAAGAGATATTATTTCATATTTATTTTCAACCTCATTTTCTCCTGACCAATTAACAACACTTGCAACAATAGGTAAAATATCAATTTTATTCTTCTCCAGAGTTTTTATTGTTTTCATAATTGAACCACCAGTAGAAATTGCATCTTCAACTACCAAAACAGATTCATCAGATGGTATTTCAAAACGCTTTAATATCTGCATTTTCCCTTCACTTGTTTGTTCTGGTTCTGTAAAAGCAAATTTAACACCAAGTTTTCGTGCAAGTTCATAAGCTATAACAACAGCTCCCATAGCCGGCCCAACAACCCAATCCGGTTTTTTGTATTTTGGATTTGTCTGTAATTTTTCAATTAGCCCTGTAATTACCTCTTGCAAAAGAGCCGGGTTTTCAAGTAATTTACTTCCATTATTAAATGTATCCGCATGCAATCCACTTGTCCAAAGAGCGTGTGGCTCATCTTCTTTACCGGAATACTGCCATAAAATTCCCATTTCTTTTAATCTTGTTTTCCAATCCATAATTGTTTATTTTACTCTAGTAAATGTGCCAAAATAATCAGCTTTTTTTAAAATATGATTTTTTATCGCCCGCTCAAGCTCTTTTTGAGTTATCCCCTGTGGCAAATTTAAATTTTTATCAAGAGCATAAAGTTTAAAGAAATAACGATGTGTTGTCGGTTCAAATTCTGTTGGCGGACACGGACCCGTATAGACATTTTGACCGGTATCATTTTTGCCTTGTGTACCAGGCGCGCTATTTTCATCTATTTTTTTTAAATTTGCAGGTAAATTATATAAAAGCCAGTGTGTAAAATGTTTATCTCCTCTTATTTGCTTTGGTACATCAGGATCATCTACGATTAAAATCAATGATTTTGCTGTTTGTGGCACGCCCTCAAAAATAAGCTCAGGGTTTATATTATCTCCCTCGCAACTAAAGCGCGCAGGAATCGGTTCTCCATTTCCAAAACTTGGTGAATATATCTTCATAGAATGAGTATACATTAAAATAAAATACCCGCAAAGTATGCATAATAAAAATAAAAAAATAAAATTATAAATACTTTTGAATTTCATATTGTAATTTGCTTGCAACACGAGCTTGATCTTCTGGGGTTGTATTCTGCCCATTACAAAACATTAACCCTCTTCCAACATTTATAAGAGCGCGATTGGCGTCAATTCCGGAAAGATAGAAATCTCCAAGTTTCCC
>JALSPS010000045.1 GCA_026985835.1 Candidatus Kaiserbacteria bacterium | reverse complement strand
CAAGATAAAGAGTATCTGATTTTTTTGTTATATCCAAAAAATTTATAAGCTCCACATCATCTTTATTATAAGTACCACCTAAAACCAAACCATCGACTCCAGCTTGAAGCGCTCTTTGAGAACGAGTTTGCCATAGCGGAATACCGTCTTTATTTTTAAAATTCATCTCAGTTTTAAATTCAGGATTGCTCATAAGCCCCATTGAAAACACTCCAAGATTTCTATTTTTTGCAGTATTTATGGCATCTTCTATATTGCCTGCATAAGGAGCAATTGTTATCGCATCAAAACCAAGTTTTTGCCAATAATACATCCATGCATCATTTGTAGAACCTATATCTGCAATTTTTGAATCCATAATTACAATTAAATTTTGAGATTTTGCAAATTTAACAATTTCTTTCATCGCTTTAATATCATTTTCACCCATCCAATAACCGGCATTTAATTTGATTCCAAGAGAAAAAGGCGCTATCGCTTTTATATATTCAATTGTCCAATCAAACTTTAGCACATCTCTCGGTAATCCTTTTTCCCCGCGACCCATTTCAAACTCTGCCGGATCAACTCCGGCAATCAAAGTTGTTTTTTTCCGGTAAATAATGTCCGATACTTTTTCTTTAAAACTCATTATTGCGATTATTACATACAAGAACAAATTCAACAAGAGAATATATACTTCAAACCATCAATCTAAACGAACTAATAACCGGATTTGACAATTATAAAAAATCATCTATTATTTAGTTTTAATGGAAACAGACAAAGTCGCTAATTTGGATAAAATCAGAAATAAGCGTGATTTGTCTTTTTTTGATCTTTACTCGGTTGACCAACTAACCAAAGATGACTTATCTTTAATTTATGATGTTGCGCGAGAATTCAGAAAACTCAAAACCGCAAAACTCTCACTCAATAAAGGCGCTTCAATGATAAATGCATTTTTTGAAAGTTCAACTCGCACTCTTGCGAGTTTTGATTTATCTGCCAAACAACTTTCTATGGACACAACAAGTGTAGGATCAAACAGTTCTATAAAAAAGAAAGAGAGTTTTTTAGATACCGCAGAAACCGTTGACGCTATGAATGTAAAAATAATTGTTATAAGAAGCGCGGAAGCCGGAGTCTCAGAATTCATTTCAAGGCACACAAAAGCATCTGTTTTAAATGCTGGGGATGGCTGGCACGAACATCCAACACAAGCGCTCCTTGATACTTTAACAATGCTTGATTACTTTAAATCAAATGATTTGATGGATAAAACGGTAACTATCGTTGGAGATATAATGCACTCAAGAGTCTTTGGCTCTCTTGTTAGATTGCTAAAAAAACTCGGTGCTGAAATTAGAGTTTCAGCACCAGACACTCTTTTGCCGGTTAATGTTGAAAAATTTGGAGTAAAAGTATTTTATAATGTTGAAGAGGCTCTAAAAAATGCTGATGTTGTTTATGCGCTAAGAGTACAAGAAGAAAGGGGTGCAAAAGGATTTATTCCATCAATAAGAGAATACTCCAAAATGTATGGTATTTCAAAAAAACGCCTTGACCTTGCAAAAGAAAATGCGATTTTAATGCATCCGGGCCCGGTTATTCGCGACATTGATGTTCACTCCGCGCTCGTTACACTTGATTCAAGATCACATATATTACAGCAAGTTGAAAATGGCCTCGCAATCCGCAAAACACTGCTTTGGCTTTTGGTTAATAGGTATGATAAAAGAGAAAAAGAATTTACATTAAAATAATATGAGAATACTAATAAAAAACGGAAGAGTTATAGATCCAAAAAATAATCTTGATGCAGAACTTGATGTTTTTATTTCTGATGGAAAAATTCAAGAAATTGCCAAGAGTCTTGATTATTCGGCTGATAAAATAATAGATGCCAAAGGTTTGGTTGTAACACCCGGTTTGATAGATATGCAAGTGCACACAAGAGAGCCCGGCAGAGAAGACAAAGAAACTCTTGAAACCGCAAGTCTTGCCGCCATTGCCGGTGGAATAACTTCATTTGTGGCAATGCCAAATACAAGTCCCGTAGCAGATAACCAATCAGTTATTGAGTTTATAATAAAACGCTCAAAAGAGTTGAATCTTGTAAATATATATCCAACCGGTTCAATAACAAAACGCGAAGAAGGTAAAATGCTCTCTGAGATAAACGAGCTTAAAAATTCTGGTGCAATCGCAATAACTGATGATGGTGTTGATGTGCAAGATGAGGGTCTTCTTAAGCGCGCTATGCAATATGCAAAAACATGCGATATGCTTCTTATGAGTCATTGCGAAACAGATACTCTCACAGAAGATGGAGTAATGCATGAAGGATGGGTTTCCACTCAACTCGGACTTCCGGGAACACCCGCTTCCAGCGAGGATTTGGCTGTACAAAAAAATCTCATTCTTGCAGAAGAAACCGGCGCGCGCATTCACTTGCTTCACAACTCAACAAAAGGCGCGGTAAACGCAATAGCACTTGCAAAAACCAAAGGCGTTAATGTAACCGCTGAGGTTTCAGTTCAACATTTTTCTTTAACAGATGAGGAATGTTTTGGATATAATACAAATGCAAAAATGTATCCTCCCCTTCGCTCTAATGAACACTTAGAGGCGATTCAAAAAGCAATTCAAGATAATGTGATTGATGTCTTTACAACTGATCACGCCCCACACATAGAGCCTGATAAATTAAAACCGTTTGCATATGCCGCCTTTGGATCAACAGGGCTTGAAACAAGCTTTGCTGTTGCAAATACCTATCTTGTGGAAAAAAATATAGTTTCTCTGCCTGATATTATTCGAAAGATGACAATTGCCCCTGCCCAAATACTACGCATAGACAAAGGGCATTTGTCTGTAGGAGCGGATGCTGATATTGCAATTTTTGATATATCTAAAAAATGGATTGTTAATCCTTCAAAAAGCTTATCAAAAGGCAAGAATTGTGCTTTTAATGATAAAGAATTAACCGGTAAATGTAAGTATACGATTATAGGGGGTGAAATAAAAATGCAGGACGAAAAAATTGTTTAATGAGACCTTAGATATTCCGCATTTTTATGCATCCTGATTTTTTCAAGAGCCTTTGCTTCAATTTGACGAATTCTCTCACGAGTAACACCAAACATTTTCCCAACTTCTTCAAGAGTGTAACAAATACCTTCATCATTCAAACCATTTCTAAGTATAAGTATTTTTCTTTCTTTTTCTGAAAGAGAATCAAGAACTTCTGTTATATGTTCCGATAAAATTCTATCTGATGCAAGTTTATCCGGCATATCAGCTTTTTCGTCCGCTATAAAATGCCCTAGTGTAGACTTATCTTCAGAATCACCAACCGGAGATTCAAGAGATACAATTGACTGGCTTATCTTTTGTATATGATGAATTTTTTCAACATCTATATTCATCTCAGACGCAACTTCTTCAGGCATTGGATCACGCCCGAGATGTTGAGATAATTCTCGCACTTTTTGTTTGTACTTTGCAATTGTCTCAACCATATGCACGGGAATACGAATCGTTCGCGATTGATCTGCCAAAGCGCGAGTAATAGCTTGACGAATCCACCAAGTAGCATAAGTACTAAATTTATACCCCTTTGTATAATCAAACTTATCAACCGCTTTAAAAAGACCAAGATTTCCTTCTTGTATCAAGTCAAGTAAACCCAAATCATTTGAGCGACCTATATATTTTTTTGCAATTGAAACGACCAATCTCAAATTTGAACGCGCCAATATGTTCCTTGCTTCTTCATCCCCTTCGGCAATCCTGCGAGCAAGCTCTTTCTCGCCTTCTGCATTTAACAGTGGGTATTGGCCGATTTCGCGCAAATACATCTGTACCGAATCTTTGGATGAGTCAGAACCAAAGCGTTTTTTCAAAAACATATTGTCTATCTCTTCATCTGCAAGCATTCCCCCACTCTCCAAAACATCAACTCCTGCAACATTAAACTGCTCATATAAATCTTCAAGCATAAGTATATTATCCTCAACATTTGGAAATGATTGTAGAATCTCATCATATGTTACATATCCACGAGCTTTTCCGGATTCAATAAGTTCTTTCATTTTCATCTGTGTTTCTTTCTCAATCTTGTTTTTTGCGGTTTTCTTTTTTACATTTTTTGGTTTTGAAGATGCCACTTTTTTAGTAGTTTTTTTGGAAGTCTTTGTTGTTTGTTTTGTTCTTTTCTTTGTTGTTTTTTTAGACACAGAACGAGAAGCCGAAACTTTTTTCGGCTCTGCCTTTATAATCTTTTTTGTTTTTTTCGTTTTTGTCGCCATACAAACACACGCCACACTGTGGCAATTTGGCTAACTATAATATGAATAAAATAAAAAGCAAGTTATTTTATCCACAAAAAATAAAATTAGCTGACAATCTTTATGTTTAATCTTCTTGCAATTTCTTTTGCAATTCTATTTAAATCTTCTTTTTTTACCTTGACTCTGCCTTCTTCATCAAAATCAATAGGTAAAAACACATTTGCTTTGTGCAACTCCTTTCCTCTAAGAGATACATCCATTGTAACTATATTTTCACCTTGCCTAAAATATGCATCAACTCCATGATAATAATCAAGAGGCGTACCAACGGCCGTATAAAATTTCACCGGATCATTTTTGTTCGGTGATAACTCAGCAATCATTTTTCTTAAATCATTTATAATTTTAGATCGCTCTAAAATACCTGGCTGAACTCCGGGCTCCTCAAGTTTCTTTATACAATCTTTAACTGGAAGGTAGTTTGGGCCATGCTCCCATTTAGGCCTTCCAAGAAGAGCTCTTTCGGCATCTTTTCCATCCTGGATACCTGGAATTGACGGTTGTCTGTGTCCTTCATACATTTTCATAAATATATTATAGCATCTAATTAAAATCTATCTACTGTGATGATAGTTGCGCGATAAGTTTAATCAATTCTTTTTGCCGTTCTAATAATGCTTCTTCATTTTCAGAATTATCAATATCTTTTGTTATTTCAGATAGTTCTTTTTTGTAAACCGAAAGCGCGCACTTATTTTTAAATTCTTTTACATCAAAATCAAGCTTTGCTTGATTGGCGTATATCTCATCAAATTCAAAAAAAATATCTTTTACAGATTCTAATTTTTTTATCATATCAATTAACTTTTCTTTTGAAAAAATCTTTTCCAACTCAGCTTTCAGGTTTGGATCATTTTTCCACATATGTATAAGCACTAATTTCTGACATGGACCAAATTTCTTTACCTTGACTCCTTTGTTATTCATACCCTGATTTATATCAGCATCAAAAACCGAATCTAATTCTGATTTTATAGCTTCTGTGGATAAAAATGTCTTATTTGAAATACTTTCAATAAAATGCTCCTTTATAATGTCGCTATTTATACTTGCAAGTAATGGTAAAACAAAAGATTTAATTTGTTTTTTAAATTTTAACTCATCAGATGATATTGATTTAAAATGATCAATAAAATAATCTATCGCCGGCACGGCCTCTTTTACTGTTTTTTTCCAAACTTTAACACCGTCATTTAATATGATATCAGCCGGATCTTTACCTTCACCATACTTGAGCAATTTAACATCAAAACCAGAGGAAAGCGCTAATTTTGAGCTTTTCAAAGCGCTTCTTATCCCCGCCTCATCCGCATCCAACGCCAAAATAAGATTTTTTGACATTCTTGCTAATAAACCCAGATGTTCTTGTGTAAGAGCCGTACCAGATATTGCAACAGTATTCGGAAATCCTGATTTATGACTCATCACCAAATCCATTTGACCTTCAACAAGAATTGCAAAATCATATTTACGAATAAATTGTTTTGCCATAGAATAACCGTATAAAATTTTTGATTTATGAAATAAAGGAGTTTCCGGAGAATTTAGATATTTTGCGTTTTTTTTAATATCGCTTCCCGGCATAATTCTACCAGAAAATGCCACAACCCTCCTTGCAGAATCTTCAATAGGAAAGATAATTCTGTTACGAAACCTGTCATAATAAGAGTTGTTACCCTCCTTCTTTTTTATTAAACCGACTTTTTCAATGTCCTCTTTATCAAATCCGGCATTTGTAAGGTGATTTAACATCACATCCCAAGAGTCAGGAGCAAATCCAATACGAAATCTTTTTATTAAATTCATATCAACACCTCTTTTTTCAAGATAATTGAGAGCCTCTTTATTTTCAAACAACTTTTTTTCATAAAAAGTTGTCGCTGTTTCCATTATATTAAATAGTGTATTTTTTTTATCTTTATCTTCAGAATTCTTTTTAGTATATACAATCTCAACGCCGGCCTTTTCTGCCAGTATTTTCATAGCGCCCTTAAAATCAACGCCCTCAATCATTTCAACGAATGTAAAAATATCACCACCAACACCACAACCAAAACAATGAAAGCTCTCTCTTTCGGGACTTACAACAAAACTTGGCGTTTTCTCGGAATGAAAAGGGCAAAGAGCCTTATATACAGCTCCTGCGCGTTTGAGTTTTATATATTCTCCGACAAGAGCATCTATTTGTATTCTTTCTTTTATTGCTTGTACGGTATCAGTCATTATTCACATTCTAACGCAAAGTAATGAAATCGCGAAATAAAATCGGGGCTTTGCCCCGATTTTATTTCTCCTCATCTTGGAATGTTTCTTGCAACTCTCTTATAATCTCATATTTTTTGCTTCCCTCAAATCCTGTGCCGGCAGGTATAATTCTTCCAACTATAACATTTTCATTCAATCCTCTGAGTCTATCCACAGCTCCGCGAACCGCCGCCTCAGAAAGTTTTCTTGTTGTGTTTTGGAATGATGAGGCTGAGAGCCAACTATCCCTTGTAAGGGATGTTTCTGTAATGCCTGTTACGAGTTTTTCTGCTGTTGCAGGTGTTTTTCCTTCTAATTTTATCTTTTTATTTTCTTCATCAAGAAGTGTTGCCTCAACTATTTGCCCAACAGAGAATCTTGTATCACCTGGTGATTTTATTTTACGCCTTGAAAACATCTGTTTTACAACAACCTCCAAATGTTTTCTTGAGATTGAAACACCTTGTAAATCATAAATTTGTGATACTTCTGCAATAATATATTCTTTCGTGTCAATTTCTCCGGCGTACTTGAAAAGTTCTTGAAGATTTGCAGAGCCGTCTGTCATCATCTGACCCTTTAGAACAGTATCTCCTTGTTTAACTAGTATTCTTCTCGCCATCGGCACAGAATACTCAAGGTCTCTCTTCTTTGCCTTTCCTTGGGCCATAAGACGAATTATCTTTTCATTTTCATTTTCTATAACTTCCGAAACAACACCGTCAATGTGAGCTATAACTGCGGGGTTTTTTGGATTTCGTCTGTCAAAAATCTCTTCAACACGCGGAAGACCTTGTGTTACATCTCCTCCAATCTTTGCGGTTCCTCCGGCATGCTTTGTATTCATTGTAAGCTGTGTACCTGGTTCACCAATGGCTTGCGCAGCAACTGTTCCAACAGCCTCACCAAGATCAACGATTTCGTTTGTTGTTAAATCATGGCCATAACATCTCTGGCAAACACCAAAACGAGATTCACATGTCATTGGTGAGCGCACAACCACCTCTTTTATACCATTTTCATCTATGAGTCTTGCATCTTTTGCAGTTAAAATATCTCCCTTTTTGAATAGTGTTTCTCCATCTTCGGTTTTTACATCTTCTGCCAGAGTTCTCCCTTTTAAGGTTTTCTCAAGTGATATTTCCATTCCTATTGCATTTATCTTGGAAATTTTAACCCCTTGTTTTGTTTTACAATCTTCTTCTGTTACAACAACATCTTGAGCGACATTGAATAAACGACGAGTAAGATAACCGGCTTGAGCGGTTTTAAGCGCTGTGTCGGCCAATCCCTTTCTAGAGCCGTGAGTTGTAATAAAGTATTCTGTCGGTGTCATTCCCTCCTTATAAGATGAAATAACAGGAGTTTCAATAATGTCTCCCTTTGGAGATTGGATCATACCTTTCATTCCGATCATTTGAGTCAATTGAGCGAAAGAACCACGCGCGCCGGAAACAATCATATCACTAACAGATCCATTTGGATCAACCGTCGCAGCAACTTCTTTTTCAATTTTTGTTTTCACATCTTGCCAAAGTTCAATCGTCATCCTTCTTCTTTCCTCTGCCGATATCAAACCTTCATTATATTGATTTTGAAGTTCTTGAGCGGATTTTTTAGCCTCCTCAATAATAGCTTCTTTTGATTTTGGACTTGCCAAATCAGAAATTCCCCATGTAATACCGGCGTATGTTGAATACTTAAACCCAAACGCTTTAATTTTGTCCAGAATCGGTGGTAAACCTTCAAGTCCGTATTTTTCAATCAAATCATCAACAAGCTGAGACATTTTCTTTCTGTCAACAGTTTCGTTTATGTAGGGAAAATCTTTTGGTAATACTGAGTTAAACAACAATCTTCCAACAGTTGTTTCAAATAATTCTCCGTTAAAAGCTTCATATTTTTTATGTTCACCGGGAAGGACTTTGATTTTAGCTCTAAAATCAACCAAATCATAATCATACGCGTTTATTGCGCTGTTTGTTGATTCAAATACTCTATCTTCACCTTTTGCGCCTTCAACAAGTTTTGTCATCCAATAAATTCCAAGAACCATATCCTGGCGAGCGTTTGTAGTAACTTCCCCATTTCCGGGTTTTAGAATGTTTTTATTACTTGACATTATCTCACGAGCCTCCAATTGAGCCTCATCAGTAATCGGAACATGAACAGCCATCATATCTCCATCAAAATCGGCGTTAAAGGCTTCACAAACAAGTGGATGAATTTGAATAGCGTTCCCTTCAATAAGTACTGGTTTAAAAGCTTGTATACTTTGCCTGTGCAAAGTAGGAGCGCGGTTCAAAAGAACATGCTTATCTTTGATAACTTCTTCAAGAATAGCCCAAACTTCGGGAATTCCTTCTTCTATCAGTTTTCCCGCTCCGCGTATATTATGCGCAAGCTCCCTATCTATCAACTCACCTATTATAAATGGTCTAAACAATTCAAGAGCCATATGTTTTGGTAGTCCGCACTGATCAAGCGCAAGATCTGGACCGATAACAATCACGCTACGCCCCGAATAATCAACACGCTTACCAAGCAAGTTCTGTCTGAAGTATCCTTGTTTTCCTTTCAAATAGTCTGCCAATGATTTTAAAGGTCGTTTCTTTTGTCCGCCAACAGAAAATGCCGTATTTCCCCTTCTTATTGAATTATCAATAAGCGCATCTACAGCCTCTTGCAAAATACGCTTTTCGTTTCTCAAAATAACCTCCGGCGCATAAATCGCTTTTAATTTTTTTAAACGGTTATTTCTATTTATAACCCTTCTGTACAAATCATTTATATCACTTGATGCATGTCTTCCACCCTCAAGAGCAACCATCGGGCGAAGCGCCGGCGGAATAACAGGAAGATGTGTTATAAACA
>JALSPS010000044.1 GCA_026985835.1 Candidatus Kaiserbacteria bacterium | reverse complement strand
GCTGGCTTTTACATCACCTATACTTGGTTTACCCTTGTCCTTTTGAAGATAGGAAAGAGGTGGAGGTGTATAAGCTCCAAATTTTTGTCCTTTTGAATTTATATCGGACATAAACTCTTCACCGCCAGATTTATGGGTTTTTATAGACATTTCTGTCTTTTTTACCGGTTCTGTATCCTTTAATATGTCCTTTTTATTTTTTATGTCCTTTTCTGCTGATTGATTCAAAGATGTTTCAGATATTTTGTCCTTTTGATTTTCAATTTGAATATCATCAACCTCCTTCTTTACTTCGTTTGAACTTGAATCCTTTCCTCTTCCAAAGTTCAATAATTTCTTAACCATCTTTTTTGATATTATTGAATGTGTATCAAATATCATAAAAATACTTGCTAAAATTCCGGCAATCAAAAATATAGACGAGGCGAGTGTATCAAATGCCGAAACCAAAGGGGCCGAAAGAATACCTCCAAGCCATCCTCCGGCGCCTGTAAAAAGTATATCTATAAATGTAAGGGAAAGTATAAAAAATAAAAATGAACTGACAATTTTTATTTTTCCAAAAGTTTTTTTGAACGATTTAAATAAAGCACCGGAAACTATTATAAGTGAAAAAGGTATAAGCCAATAACCTACACCTAAGAATGAGTCCAGTAATTTATATATTTTTTTACCTGCCCCTCCCGCAAGATCAAACCCAGCAAGAATAAATAGTATTGCGATTGACAAAATTAAGACACCTAAAACACTATTGAGAGTTTCTTTTTTCATTGCCGGCTCCTTTTCTTTTTTTTGTTTTGAAGATTCTTTTTCGTGTTTTTTTGTAATCGTGCTTCTCTTTGATTTTTTTCTAGCCATAGCTGTATTCTAACATATTTTTACAGGCTTTACATTTAAATAAAAAGTTGTTTTTTTAATATATTATTTTTGCCAAATATGTCCTTTTGTGTATAATAATAATGTCCTATTGTTTTAATAAAGGTCATTTGATTAAACACAATCTTATTAAAAGGACATCTTAATTTCCAAATGAGTGTGCAAGATAAATTTATGAATTCACAAAAGGACATAATTTTTCAAAATAAAAATGCTTTACTTAAAAGTATAATGGCTGGTACTGTGTCCGTTAAGCTTAATGGACATTCAGCATTGTCCATTAAACTCTTTAAAAAGACAGAAAGACTTTTTTATGCGATATTTTATATTTCAAATAAAATTCCTGAAAAAGACATAAAGGACATTTTGGAGAATAAAATTACAAATATACTTTTTTTAACTGCCTCCCTGAACTCGGTTTCTCTGAAGGATATAAATAAAATCATTGGAGATATTTTAATAATAAAAACGATGATAAATACACTTATTCTTTTAGGGAAAGTTTCAACATCTAATATGCTTCTAATCAGGGGAGCGTTTGATCATTTTCTTTCTTTTTTGAACGATTCCATTGATAACAATTCATATGATTCCGATAATTCATCTGAATTACAAACGATTTTTTCAGATGAATTTATGGTTGAATTGCCAAAAAAAATGACTGCAGCCAATCAAAATTTGATAGAAAAATCTGATTCGCTTCAAAATCAAAATTCATTCTCGGATAATCCGGGTAATGGTAATGACGCACAAAAGAAACAAAATGATTTTCATTCCGAAAAAACAGATAAAAAAGAGGTTTCAAAATCATCAAAATCCACACTAAAAAATAAAGCCAAATCAAACAATAGAAGAGTTCTTATCCTTGATTTATTGTCCAGAAAAGGAGAAATATCTATCAGTGATGTTAAAGATATTTTGCAAGACTTGAGTCAAAAAACAATACAACGAGAACTTAATAAAATGGTCTCTGAAAACATATTGCAAAAGCATGGAAATAAGCGTTGGACCACATACACAATTCGTTAAAACATATTTGTGCGTTTTTACAAATTTTACAAAAGTATAACCGTTGACTTATCCTGTAAGTAAGCTATAGTTAGTTATCCACAGAGTGAGTTGACTTGCGGTTGAATAAAAATCTGTATACCTGTACAATGTGGAGTTGTACCAAGATGTGTTCTGGTACACGAGTTCATTGACAATTAAATATCAATGCGAAGTGAGTTGAGAAACTTGCAAATTTTTTTACAGAGACGGAAGCGCTGTACTGTCTTTTTCTCAGAGTCGCAAGAAAATCCAAAATAAAACTTAGCTAAATTTTCCAGCACTCGCTTTTGCGAAGAAAAGGTAATTCGCAAAAGCGAGTGCTGGAAGAGCATCCGCGTCGACTAAGAGGATGTTTTAGCACTCAGCGCGAAAGCGCAAAACTTATCAGTTCGCAAAATTTGTTTTTGGGAGCCATTAATAATTTTATTATCAGTGTTAATTTCCCAAGCATGGTTTTGCAAACAAATCTTACTCACCAATTATTGTGGTGAGCGAGGTGCGCAGATCTTTGGTCGCATAAAGATTGGCGCGCTATAGAAGACATCTTTGTTTCTTGCCTGGTTGCAAGGGGCAAGAGATGGAGACGAACTATAGTTAATAGGTCGAGCTTGTTAATTTGTTTAATGACAATGACAAGCTTTACAATAATTAAATAAAAATATGACTAATACATTATCAACTTCAAAATTCGTAGCAGCTTTGGTTGCTGTCGTTATGTTTTTCTCTCTAGTATTTGCATTGCCTGCAAAGGCTGCAACTGCAGAAGAATTGCAAGCGCAAATTCAAAGTTTGCTCGCAACAATTGCATCTTTGCAAGCTCAGCTTTCAGGGATGTCAGGAGGAACCACAACAGGAGGTTCTTCAGCAGCTTGTGGATTTACTTTCACAGAAAACCACAAGATGGGTGATCGCGGTGGCGAGGTTATGAACATTCAAAAATTCTTGAATACAGACCCTGCTACTCAGGTTGCCGCAACAGGAGCAGGTTCTCCTGGAAACGAAACTTCTTATTTTGGTCCGGCTACAAAAGCCGCAGTTAAGAAGTTCCAAGCAAAATATGCTTCAGACATTCTAGCTCCGGTTGGACTAACAAATCCAACAGGGTTCTGGGGTCCTTCCTCAATAGCTAAAGCAAACGCTTTGTCTCAAGCATCTTGTTCTTCAACAGGAACAGGATCAGGTACAGGCTCAGCTACAGCAGGAACAGGCGTTACTGTTTCAGCTGCCGCTCAACCTGGTAACTCACTGGCTCCGAAGGGTGCGTTGAATGTCCCATTCACACGCTTTACTCTTACAGCGGGAGCATCGGATGTTGCCATTACAGGTGTTAAGGTTAAACTTCAAGGTTTGGCAAATCGCTCAAACTTCACTTCAGTTGTTTTGCTTGATGAAAACGGAATGCAAGTTGGACGCACACGCGTTTTGCAATCTGACTACACAGCAA
>JALSPS010000043.1 GCA_026985835.1 Candidatus Kaiserbacteria bacterium | reverse complement strand
CACGCATTGTGTAGCGGGATTGCTTGAGCAAAATGTTCTCGCTGTTGTTTATCGACAAAAAAATCATGTGTTTCTTTGATGTGTTTACCTATAAATTGGTCACTTGGAATTGCATTTATTGCCTCAATAACATTTTTTGCACCTATGCCATCTATGGCATCATTTCTGCCGATAAGGACTGCCCATACACCAAGAGTCCCGCCTTTTGTGTTAAATTTTACCTCACTCAGATCACGAAAACGCGATGACAAAAATTGTAATTGTCTCTTAGAAAAATAGACTTTATGAGCACCAACTTTCTCCATTTCCTCTAACGGCAGTGAAAAAGTAACGATATAGTCTATGTCCCCATTTTTAAATTTGTCTATCAACTGTGAATAACTGCCTGTAACATAAGATATATTGCCCGTTTGCACTTTAAGAAGTTGTGCAATTAACTCAAATGTTTTTTGTGCAGTATTTCCTAATTTTGTAATTCCGATGTTTACCTTGTTATTTGTGACTATATTTGCAAATTGATCAATAGGAATATCGTCTTTTGTGTGTGCGTAAATAATGAGTTCTTCCCTGAATAGTGGCGCTAAAACAGTGACATTGTGTACGCCATTTGCATCAAAATAATTTTTGACCAAGACATCTTTTTGCACAATCGCCAAATCTGCAAAGCGTGACGCCAGGCGCTCAATGTTGTTGTAAGATCCGGCTCCCGGGATAGAAACAAT
The DNA here is from genome assembly GCA_026985835.1 of Candidatus Kaiserbacteria bacterium. GTDB lineage: Bacteria > Patescibacteriota > Minisyncoccia > Phycocordibacterales > UBA2100 > S143-145. Next base: position 2,659 of record JALSPS010000043.1, on the reverse strand, counting down.
ACTTACCTTTTGGTTTTTTTCGTTAAAATATTTTTCTATTAACTTCCCAGTTTTATTATAATTCCCACCAACGGAACCACTCGTAAGGATAAAAGTTTGTTGTCCTTGCACGCTTTTTTGTAAATAAACATTTGCTAGAAAAATAATCAAAAAAATTGCAATAAAAAAAAGCGCTGTGTATTTCCACGGAATGGCACTCTTCCATTTATTAAAAGTATTCAGTAAAATCTTTAATATTTTAAAACGCCACATGCCATTTATTTAACATCAACATTTAAAATATATCAGTAAATAGGTTCTGCTGCAAATATATATAACACTAAAAAGAGCAAAGCACTCCACGACTGGTGGAGTGTTGTCAAAGGGTTACACAATAAGACTTTGCGGTTTTTGAAGGAGAAGGTTGGGGAGTAAGATTGTATTATACATTACCTAACTATCTTGCGCGTCTTTGTCTCTATCCGTTAATCCAAAGAGAGACAAATCGTCTATATTGTATGTTTTTTTAATATCTGATTTTATAACTTGTATATGTATATCTTCGGCTTTATGCGCTTGGACAATTTTTTTAATCGTTGCGCTTGCTACTGAAGCAACAATAAATGTTGGCACTGCTATTGCAATACCACCCGTGGCGCCAACTGCTCCTGCGACTATAAATTTTACTGTATTCTCAGTAACAAATTCTATGGTAGGATCTACAACAGTATCTTCTATGCCGCTCGCTACTGCCTCTTTGGCAATTTGCGTACCCATTGGCTCATGCATGCTTTTATATTTTAATCCATACACTATATTAAAGTACATATACCAAATTAAAGCGTCTCCAATACTAATCTTATTTGTATTTACCAATCCGTCTAAAAACATAACCACGGCAACAGAGAATATATCATACGCGTCCCCTTTCTTGAAATTTGTTCTAAACCTTGCCTCATTGTTTATGAAGTTTTCAAACCCTCCTTCTGTGGTTGCATCAGTTTTTAATGAGTTATAAAAGACTTCATATTCTTCTTTTTGCCCATTACTAAATGTGTTTTTTATTGTCGCCATCGTTCCCGCCAACGAATTCCAAGCACCTTTTAATGCTCGTTGATGTACCGCTTCTTTTATGTGTCTCACAACAGCATCTCCAAGCTCAATACCTTCAAACAAATCACTATCATCAAAATCACTCCCTCGGTTGCCAATTTCACTACTTTTATCATAAAAATTGAGCAAAGCGCTTATCTGCGCATTTTCCGCCAAATATGCCCACATTTCTTGAGGTTTATTGTAATCATTCCAGACAACGCTCCCGACTCTTTCTTTTTTAAGTTTTGATATAATCTTATGTAAAGCACCAATAATATCCGGATGAAGTTCACGCAAAAAGTATCCCGGATACTTTTTCTCTTTTACAAATTTCACAAAAAACGCATCAAGATCATTGTTCTTGTCCAAATTATCAAAATATATAGAAAAATCAGCAGTTTCTCTAATTCTCCCCTCCATTTCACTATTTAACTTCACGATAACCTGTGCCAACTTTTTTAACTCACCATCAAGAGAAGTCGCAAAAATACTTTTTATAAATTGCAAAGAAAATAAAGACATCTGTGGACGCTCTCTTTTTAATTCCGCCTCTGCTTTTTTGTGAATACTCTCTACTCTCTTTGCAATGGAAAACTCTGGCTCTGCAACTCTCCATGCGCATTCATACTCCAGAATCACATCAAGTAAAGTTTTATCTTTTGTATCTATACGATTAAAAATCTGCAATGACTCACCATATTGCCCCGCAAGCAAAAAAGTAAGGGCAGATGCTCTCAGTGCCTCTGTTCCCAATGTTTCCAATTTATGTATATCTAACTGTGTCATAGCAACATATTGTTGTACCAACAATACTACATCCTCATCCTCTATCTTTTTATCAAAATATTTTTTAATTTTCTCAGCCGAAAAATGCTTGTTTAAGTCAGTTATTGTATCTCTATTTACCTGCCCTTGCCTTACGCCATTAATCATTTTCTCAACCGCTTTCTCCTCGTCTTTTGAACCAAAGAGTCGTTGCACAAAAAAAGCTTCTTCGTTATATATAAATTGTGGGTTCAAAAATCTTTTTCTGTTTACCAAAAGTTGACGGAGTCCATTTTTAGCGAAACTATCTCCAAACATATTAAGCGCATTCTCCGCATCTTTGCCATCTTGATTAAGTAAGAATAAGTTATGCAATGCACCGGAAAAATATGGGTCTGTTATCAGAGATGCGTTATACATCAATACCGCCAATTTATAATTTTTCTCTGGATCTTTGAGTTCGGCTAAATCAGACAAGGCATTTCCAAGATTGTTATGCGCATATTTACTACCATTAACAATCGCCTTTTTGTATTGCGCTATGGCTTGCGAGAGGAGGTCTTTTTTTCCTTGCGGGTCGTCTCTGAGTTCGGCTAAATAACGCAAGGCATTTCCAAGATTGTTATATATATTTGCGCCTACTTTATCTTTTTTATCACCAATCAACTCGTCAACCTCTTGTTGCATTTCACTTAAAAAAGTGAATGTAATTTCAGCTTCTTTTTTAGAAAGAGTGTTATTTTCTGTAAAAGTAGCCAATATACCTAAACGCTCATTAAGCGAATCAATATCCTCATTCTCAATTGACTGCCTAATCTTA
>JALSPS010000042.1 GCA_026985835.1 Candidatus Kaiserbacteria bacterium | reverse complement strand
CAAGTTTTGCAACTGGTACACGCGCAGTTTTTGTTGGAGATGACGTAGCGCAAAAATATGCAACATCAACACTAGAAGATTTAATTGCGTTGCGTGGAGATGTTGACTGGGATGCAATGCTTGCTCAAATTTCAGCATATCATCCACTTAATACACGAGGCTCCGGATCGGGTTCAGATACTGACCAAGATTCAGATTCGGGTGAAAACAATTCTTCAAACAATGACTCTGAAGGGGATTCAGGCTCAGGAGATAATAATTCCGGAGTAGGTGGTAGTGATAATGCATCATCAACCGAATCTATAATAATCTCAATCCTTGGAGATAATCCTTATACTCTTACAGCAACAACTACACCGTATTTGGATCCAGGAGCTGAAATTGTCGGGACAACAACGACATCATTAATAACATTTTTGAATGGGGCTACAACAACGGATTTTGCTGAGCTTGATATGAATGTATCCGCAACAACAACATATAAGATTGAGTATAATGCCATATTGAATGGAAATGTTGTAGCAACATCAAGTCGTGATGTAATTATTGTTCCGCTGTTTACAGAAACTCAGCAAGAAGATACAACGCCTCCGGAAATAACATTACAAGGTGATGAGATTATTGAAATTGAGACTGGGGAAACGTACACAGACCCTGGAGCAACAGCAACAGATGAAATTGATGGTAATGTACCGGTAAGCGCTTATCTTAATGATACGGAAATTACCGATTGGAGTGTAATAGATACATCCACGACAACCAGTTACTCAATTGAGTATAGGGCAAGTGATTCATCAGGCAATGAAGCAAATGTTTATAGGACTATTAATGTTGTAGATGTCGGAGTGCAAAATTAAAATAATTAAACTGTACTTACTTCTAATTTATGCTTTGCTAAAAGCAATTACATACACATCATTATAGCTGGATTTTTTGAGTGTTTTGCGCGCCTCTTCAAGAGTTGCTCCTGTTGTAACAACATCATCAACTAAAAGAACCACTGTATCAGGGTTGGTATTTTCTATTGCTGAGAATGCATCTTTTATGTTTGCTTTTCGTTTTGTTTTTGTTAAGAGACTTTGCTTTTTTGTATCTCGGTTACGCGAGAGAATTTTAGTATTTATAAATTTTTTAGCAGATGTTTGTTTTAGTACTCTTGTTACTTGATTATAACCTCTTTCTTTTAAGCGCTGTTTAGAAAGTGGAATTGGTATAATAATTACATCTGAGTTAGGATGATATAACTTTATATTTTCATATTCTTCTATAAAGAAGTCATTAAATATGTCGGCAAAAAATTTTGCAGCCTTCTTGTTATTGTTAAATTTTAGTTCATGTATTAATGTTTTTATATGTTTGTTTGAATATACTGTGAGAGCAGTGATGTTTTTACAGTAATCTGTGTCAAAACTCATTGAAGACATTTTGATGTTGAGAATTTTATAAAAATATAAATCTACTATCATTTGAGACTGCGTTTTTGGAAATACAAGATAGAATAAATTATCAATTATAAATTTAATTCTAAACATTTTATACACATTAACACATTTTTTTGAAATTATGGTAAAATTATTGTGTGAGTATAATTGATACCATAAAAAATGCTATTTCAAGCGGGGTTTCCTCTGTGGGCTCCTCGGGAGATTCTGTTTTGGGTATTGATATAGGTACATCAACCATTAAAGTGGTTCAACTTAAAAAGCATAAGGGTCAGGCTATTTTGGAAACATACGGAGAAATAGCTCTTGGTCCGTATATTGATACGGAAATTGGAAGGGTTACCAGATTGCAACCGCAAGATCTGGCAAATGCACTTATTGATTTGATGAAAGAGGCGAATGTAACGGCAAAAGATGTCGGTATATCTATTCCATTTGCTTCAAGTTTGACTTCTGTAGTTGAATTTCCGGATGTTGGCGATTCTAAATTGAAGCAAATGATTCCGCTTGAAGCTAGAAAATATATCCCTGTTCCAATAAATGAGGTTATGCTGGATTGGGTTATAATACCAAAAGACCCGATTGAGCAAGAGTGGCGCCGTTCACAAGGGGAAGAAGGTAAAACAAATAATGATAAAGTCGAAGTGTTATTAGTGGCTATCCATAATGAAGTTTTAAATAATTATCAAACAATTGTCTCAACTGCAAATCTTAATGTCGGGTTTTATGAATTGGAAATTTTTTCTACAATTAGATCTTCTTTGGGGCATGGAATAGCCCCTGTTATGATTGTTGATATAGGGGCCTCGGCCACAAAAGTTTATATTGTAGAGAGAGGGATCGTTAGAATTTCTCACCTAATAAACATCGGTTCACAAGAAATGACACTTGCTCTTACACGGGCATTTAACTGGAATTTTGAGCACTCGGAAAGAATGAAGCGAGAGCACGGTATAAGAGATGGATACTCCGGCGAAGATATTGACACACATAAGAAAATTACGGATATTTTGTTATCAACACTCGGGCGTATATTTGCGGAGGTAAATAGGGTATTATTAATGTACGAGAAAAAGTATGGAAAAGATGTTTCTCGTGTTGTTCTTTCCGGTGGCGGAGCTAATCTTCCGGGAATGTCTGCTCTTGTAAAAAAGGAGGTTCCCGTTGAGGTTGAGTTAGCTGATCCGTTTTCAAAAATTGTAGCTCCGGCATTCTTGGATCAAGTACTTGATGAGGTTGGTCCGGAGTTTGCTGTGGCGATCGGAGCCGCTTTAAGGAAATTAAAAATGTAATATGGAATCAAAAGTAACATCATCATTTATACCGGACAAGATGCCTGGAGCGCCGAAAACTCCATCGCAATCTGTGAATGTAAAAAGGGCCGGGGCTGATATTGTAGTTGTTTTGGCTATAGTCGTTTTTGCGGTTTCTCTCACGCTTTCTGCCGGAGTATTTTTGTACGAAAGATATTTGATTCAAGAGGCAAAAACAAAAAGTGAACAACTCAGAAATGACAGAAAAGTTCTTGAACCTGCAACAATTCGCGCTCTTATGCGTCTTGATAAAAGACTTTCCGCAGCTCAAATAATACTGTCAAATCATATAGCCCCATCTGCTATTTTTGATATTTTGGAAAATCTTACCTTGAAATCTGTTTATTTCAAAAACCTTGATTATTTTTTAGCCCCCGATAAAACACCAAAGATAAAAATGCATGGGGTTGCAAAAACGGTTAATGGTGTTGCATATCAATCTGATGTATTTGGAAAAAATCGCGCCATAGTGGAACCTGTTTTTTCAAGTATAAATATAGTGCGTGATGGTGTAGAGTTTGATGTCGCGGCGGAAATAGATAAAAGTACATTGAATTATGCGGTTGTATCAGCTTATAGAGCACAGTCTGCTAATACATCATCTGATACATCAAATAGTAATCAATTAAACATGACATCTTCTACGAATTTTAATCAATAGTATTATGGGAAAGTTTATAAGTATCATAGCATTACTTGGAATATCTGTGGCTTTATT
>JALSPS010000041.1 GCA_026985835.1 Candidatus Kaiserbacteria bacterium | reverse complement strand
TGTAATTGTGCCATCTGTGATTTCGCTTGATTCAATTGAGTCGCCTAGTGTTGCGGTAATTGTAGGTGTTGCGCTCTCTGATCCTGCTCCAGATATTTGTATACCTGAACCAGCATTTAAGTCGGCAACATAATTACCTGTTGTATCGGTGCCGAGCGCCACAGCGTTTGCTTGAATTGTTGCCGTACCATCTTTTGCGATTGATACATCTCCGGTGATTTGCTTGTTGTACCACTTGCCTGTTGAAGCATCATAAATAATCATATCTGCATCTGCTAACGCTGACAACACTGTATCATCAAGCGCTTGGAGTGTTGTTCTTCCAACATCATTCATTGATATTGTTTTAATATCTCCATTCGCATCGCGTACCAATACAACATCACTTTGAGTTCCTGTATTCGGAAGGTTTGGTAAATGAACGGCGCCTGTTGCAACCAAATTTGTCGTTGTTGCGGTATCTGCAACCTCTATATTCGTGAACATACCCTTAAGAGCGGTAAGTGTGTTTGATATTGAAGCAGAAAGCGTGTTGAGCGCGTTAGTAAAGAAATTTGTTGAGGTTGCGTTTGTAAATATGGCTTCCGTAATTGTTGCATTATCAGATGTAAAATCTGTTGAATACAATATCGTAGTTGTTGCATTGTCTGCAAATAAGTTTGTATCATAGGCATTCGTTGTTGTAGAATTTGTGCCCGTTGCATTTGTATAGTGTAAATTTGTAATTGTGGAACTTGCGGTTGCTGTACTACCAAATGATGTTGTCCCGCTAACCGTTAAATCCCCGATAACAGTTGTTGTTGCGAGTGTGCTTGAACCATCTACTGCAAGATTTTTCTTTACCTCAATATCTCCTGTTATTGTTGCATTTGAGACTGTTGTGGTTGCAAGGGTGGTCGTACCAACCGTAGAAAATTCTCCTTCTACTGTTGTATTCCCGAGTAAATTCGTACTACCGGTAACAATAAAATCACCAGTTGTGGTTGCTACCGTTCCATCGTCTGTGATTATAGAATCCGTAAGAGCATTTCCATTTGAATCCCAACGAGTGAGAGTATATGCGGTACCCGTTGCGGAAATCAGCTCTCCGGAAGAATTAGTATGTACAACCCCTTGTGAGAGCGGGGTTGTAATTATGCCATTAAATGTAAGGTTACCTACACTTAAGTTCGCAAGATTTGTATCACCGAAGACAGTAAGAGAATTAAGATTTGCATTTGAATTCGTAATTGTTGAGCCCGATATTTGAACACCGGATAAATTATCTATTCTTTGAGTTAAAGCTATTGTATTAAAGTTATTTTGTACTCCAAAATTATTTGAAGTTGTATACTCTAAGATTTTTGCATTCAATTTTTTTTCAAGCTCTTCAATCTTTTTATCTACCAGTTCAATTGATAAAGATGTAGGTTTATAAATCGGTATATAGATTTCTTTTTTGATTGTTTTATTTACTGTTTTTATATTTGGAACAGAAGATAATTTATATTGAGTATATTTTTTATGGTCAACTATTTCCTTATTGGATTTTGCAAAAGAATTAGGCATTAACTCCTTTATATAAATATCAACATTGGCCTTTTCTGCGCCAGATAATAAAAAGTTACCGGATAAATCTCTACGCGCCAATTTATCTGATATCTTGTCGCCAATTAGTTGTAACCCGGATATTAAAGTATCAAGAAAACCATTTCCTGCATTTAAAACATTTGCTGAGAATGGTGAATTTATAAAATCTGTTTTTGAAAGTTTATTTGAAATAGAGTCGTCCAAATTTGCGATATCCTCAAGTGAATTTTTAAAATCTAAATTAAACTCATATGCAAGGGAGGATATATGACGGTAAATAAGCCTGGCAAAAGATGCGTCAGCAAATGAATATGTTGAAAATACTATCGCAATAGCTGTTATGAAAGCCAAAATTTTTTGTAAGAATACCCCTGAATTATATTGATGTACTGTATGTGTGTTATTAAGCTTGGTTTTCACTTTTTTTGTGGAGTAGGTTTTTTTTGCATTTTCTAAAACCAAATTTGGTCGTACTGTATATGAATGTAACTCTTTAGAATTATTGTCCAGTGGCGAATTCTTTAAAGAATTATTACTAAAATTATATTGTGTTCGTTCCAATATTCTATTTTGGGAAAGCTGCTTTGCTCTCTTGGCTTTTAATAGTTCTTGATTTATCAAAAAATCATCTATTGATTTTTTATTAACATTCCATTTTTTTCCATTGCGAATGCATATGATTGATTTATCACGACATAACTTAGCTATATAATCAGTAGTATATCCAGATAATTTGGACGCCTCTAAAACTGAAATAAATTCTCTTTTTTTATCACTCATATAAAAACGATATAAGTATATTTTACCTTATTATTTCGGATTACAAAGAATTTGACTGTGTATAACTAAAGTCAGATTTATGAGGCGTTTATATGAATATTTTTTTGAGGGATGGTTTTCCAAAATATATTTTGAATTGGTTTTGCATAATCTTTGAAAAAGATATTACTCTCCAAAAAATTACCCGCGACCCCCACAGCAATTAAAGAATAAAGGAAGAGAAAAATAGACAATAAGAATAAGCATATTGAAAAAATAAACGAAAAGATGGAATAATGTCGGGCAATTGTGTGATTTTTACTCTGAAAAGCATTTCTCGTATATCCGATATCCATAGTTTCAGGGGTATCCTTGTCTTTACTATTAAATCTACGATTAGTATTCTGTGTAGGATCCAATAATTTTGACACAGTAGCATTTTCTGGATAAGAACTTGTATCCTCGTTACTCTTATTTGCCAACCTGGATAAATAAACATTTTTAGTATCAGTTAAATTTGTATGCAGAGGGATGAGTGGCGAATTTGTATCACTTTCATATTTAATCGGAAAATTAATTGAATCAGAAAGATGTCTTTTTATTGGTACAGTCTTGGAGATATTATTTGTTTTTCGGGTTGAATTAATATCCAATCCAGCCGATTTGGCTTGTACTTCTCTAAACATTTCGTCTTTTGATTTTCTGTGTAATAGTAATTCATCCTTGGCAACAAACCACTTTCTCCCAATTTTTTTTGCGGATATTTCCCTTTTTCTTGCCAATTGACCAATATAATCTTGAGTATAACCCGAAATTTTCGCTGCTACTGTAGTAGAAATAAACTCATCTTGATTATCAGTTATAAACGTTCCTGTTCTATAGTCTTTTAATGATTCCGGAGTATTATTAAAAGCAGTCAAATCTAACTTTTTAGAGGAAAAATAATTAGTAGCTGAAGATTGATCCACATACCAAACCCCAGAAACCATTTTACATGAAAGAGTTTTTTTACGGCATAACTGACCGATATAATCACGAGAATAATCGAGCACATCGGCCAAACGAGCTGCCGAAAGAAATATATTTCCATCCAACACAACCCTATCAACATGTTTTTTAAATAACACATCTCCCATTGGGTATAATAATAACAAAAAAATGCATCTCGGCAAGACAAGATTGTGGATAACTAACTAGTGCGTGATTATTTGCTTAAGTTTTGCTATTGTCTCTGGCATATTTATCGAGACAGGCAAAACCACTTTTTTTAGTTGTTTCTTAAACTGTTTTTGAATATTATGTATTTTTTCTGTAGAAATAAGGTCAATCTTTGTTAAAAGAAGTATCTCCGGTTTATTTGATAAATCTATATTATAGGTATACATCTCATTTTTTATCATTCTATAAGCTGAAATTGGGTCATCTTGCTCAACCGAGATACAGTGTATTAAGCTTTTTGTACGTAATATATGGCGTAAAAATTGATCGCCCAGCCCCTTCCCTTTTGATGCGTCTTCTATAAGACCTGGTATATCAGCAAGTATGATACCGTCTATACTCCCTAGATTTGGGGTTATTGTTGTAAATGGGTAGTTTCCAACTCTGGCAACACTATTTGTGAGAGCATTTAATAGTGATGATTTACCGGCGTTAGGCATACCTATGATACCTATGTCTGCAATCAATCTTAATTCAACATATAACTCACTTGACTCGCCTTTTTTCCCTTTTGTACTCTCTTTTGGGACAACATTTACAGAACTTTTAAAATGCTCATTTCCAAAACCACCCATACCACCTTTTAATATCAACACTTCCTTATTCTCATCTAATAACTCCAGAGTTTTGCCAGTACTGAAAATTTTAATTATGGAACCAAGAGGTAAGTCTATTATTATATCTTCCCCGTTTTTTCCATGAGCTGAGTTCGCCTTACCGGGTTCACCATCTTCAGCGATAAATTTCTTATTACCACGAGCATATCTCTTTAGCAATAATATATCTTTTACACCCCTTAGGTATACATCACCACCACGACCCCCATTGCCACCTGCCGGACCGGCCTTTGGTTTTCCATAAGTAGATGCCCAACGCACCACGCCATCTCCACCATCTCCCGCTTTTGCATATAAAGTTATTTCATCAATTATTTTTTTCATACAATTGATGGTATCACAGGTTTGGTAAAAAATAAAACTTATATAAAACTTATATAAAAAAATATTTTCTGTGCAAAATTACAGATACTAATTAAAAAAATTAGTTTGAAATAAGATTGCTTTAGTTAACTAAAGTAGGTATACTCTCAAAAATTACATTTTATCGAGGATAACATATAGTCCTGCATTGCGTTTTTTCATTATTCTGTTCACATTTGCAATAGTTGCCGAACTTGCACCGGTTATTTTCTCTATTTTTTGCCATGAAAAATTGGCATATAGCATTCTTGCGATAAGCCACCTCATTGTTATCTGTTCTAATTCCTTATCTGTCAAAATTGTAGTTAAAAATTCCTTTATTGTAGCCATTTTTTGGTTACTTATAGCCATACAAAATTCTTCAATGTTTTGTTTATGTATTTTCTTATCCATATGAAAACACTTTATCATACTAAAGTAAATTTTACAATGCCACCTTACAGACGCGAGGTAACTGCCCCAACAATTGATATTATCAGCGATCCAATTAATGCCGGGACAAGTCCTGATACATAAAATCCTTTTACGAAAGTTGAAATGAACCAAAAAATAAATGCATTTATAAAAAAAGATGATACACCAAATGTGATGATATGAATTGGTAATGTCAAAATTGTTAAAATTGGTTTAATTGTGAGATTTGCAACACCAATAAAGATTGCAACGATGATGGATGTATAAATTCCGGCAACATATATACCGGGTACGAATGCTGAAATTGCAATTAATGTCAAAACCATTATGGATAATTTTAATAACATAATATATTTTATGTATTTCTAATAATTAATGCCCTTTATATGAGTATAACACAAGATTAAACCACACAATAAAATTTACAGTTTAATTTTCATAAAAAGAATACCGTAATTATGCAACTATAATTATCACGGACACTCACTTTTGACTGTCAATAATCAATACGTAAGTTTGGTATTATGAAATAGAAAATAATATCCTCTATTTTTCTAAACTATACAAAATACTTAAATACAAAAGTATTGAATAAAAAGACAATCCAAATTTTATTGATATTAAAGAAATATAGTATTTTATATACTACTTTTTTATTAAAGTTAGGTAATAAGTATCAATTATGCGCAATTATATATACCTTTATGGTAAATATAATATAGGATTATTTATTCTGGAGAGAATGATAGAACATATTATAGATTAGATTTATTATGTGCATAAACTTTATGAATAGTATTTATAGCGCTGTGTATTCTATAATTTATGGATAAATGATCCATATAATTGAATAATAAATAGTGTAATTATAATATCACTATTAATAATTATAATAGTTTATTCAAAGAATACAAACTATAAGTTAAAATCTATTTATAAAACAGGTAAAAAGCAGTATATTATGAAAAATTAGTTAATATCGTATTTCCGAGATACACAAATAAGCCATTATTTGTGTATCTCGGATTTAAACCCAAAATAAAATACTCTTTATATCAGAGATAAAATTATGCAATAATCTGTAGTAGATAACAGAATTTTCTAAGTGAGGGAGGCATAATGAAATTATGCCATGCAACATTTCTTATATTTTTTTCCGCTACCGCATGGGCACGGATCATTGCGACCCGGTTCCTTTTTAGAGATATGTTGTGAAGATAAACCTTGTTTTGATATTTTTTCAGCTTCCGGTTTTATTTCAACATTATTAACCTGAGATTGTTCAATCTTTTTAAATTGCGGTATTAATTTTGCAATATTTAACTTGAGTTGTTCTTGCAATACCTTAAATGTATTCAGAGCCTCCTTTTTATACTCAATCAGTGGATCTCTTTGTCCATATGCTCTTAAACTTACAGATGCGCGAAGATAGTCCATATATTCAAGATGATCAACCCAAAGCATATCTATTGTTTGTAATAAAGAATGTCTTAAAAGAGAGACAAACTCATTTTCTCCAATTTCATCAATCTTACTATCTATAACGGAAAGTAACTTATTATCATCATTGAACATTTGTTTTACCTCTTTCAAGACCTCATTATCCGTTCCGGATAAAAACAACATTCTTTGTTTATAGATTGTTGCTCTTTGTTTATTTAAAACATCATCATAAGCCAATACTTGTTTTCTGGCATCAAAATGCATTCCTTCAATTTTTGTTTGTGCGCTCTCCAAGGCATTTGTAATCATTTTACTTTTGATTGGCTCATCTTCCGCAACACCAAATTTACCCATAAGCTTCTTAATTGTATCCCCAGCAAATATACGCATTAAATCGTCCTCAACCGAAACAAAAAATTGAGTTTCTCCAGGGTCTCCCTGACGTCCAGCACGCCCTCTTAATTGATTATCAATTCTACGCGCTTCGTGCCTCTCTGTTCCAAGGACAAAAAGTCCACCCAATCTTTTCACCTCCTCATACTCTTCATTTGTTGCCTGGGGGCCACCTAGTTTTATATCAACTCCCCTTCCTGCCATATTTGTTGCAACAGTTACAGCTCCTCTTTTCCCCGCCTCAGCAATTATTTCTCCCTCTTTCTCGTGATTTTTAGCATTTAATACATCATGCTTTATTCCTTCTCTTGTTAAATATGCTGATAAGAGTTCGTTCTTTTCAACAGATGCGGTTCCTATAAGAACCGGCTGTCCTTTATCGTTTAATTCCTTTACCTTACGGGCTATAGCTGTAAATTTACCTTTTTCTGTTTGAAAAATTAAATCACTATGGTCAATCCTTTTTATTGGTTTATTTGTTGGAATTTCAACTGTATTTAATCCATATACTTTATAAAACTCCTCAGAAGAAGTAATTGCGGTACCTGTCATACCTGAGAGTTTTTTATACAATCTAAAGTAATTTTGATAGGTAACAGAAGCAAATGTTTTTGATTCTTTTTGTATTGCAACACCCTCTTTTGCTTCTATGGCTTGATGCAAACCTTCACTCCAGCGTCTTCCAGGCTGCATCCTGCCGGTAAACTCATCAACTATCACAACTTCGTTATCTTTTATTAAATAGTGTTTATTTTTTTCAAATAAAGCCTTTGCTCTTACAGCAGTTTCTAGGTGGTGAACAAATTTTATTCCTTTATCTGTATATATATTATCTACACCAAGGGCCTTTTCAGCCTTTGTAATACCGGCATTGGTAATTTGAATTGCTCGTTGTTTTTCATCAACCGTATAATCCTCATCTTTTTTAAAATATCGCACAATCTCCGCAAATCGCTTGTATAATTCTTCAGCTTCGTTGGTGGCAGATGAGATTATAAGCGGAGTACGAGCCTCATCTATTAAAATAGAATCAACCTCATCAACTATCACAAAATTATGCCCTCTCTGACGCAAATCTTTAGGATTATACGAGAGATTATCACGAAGATAGTCAAAACCAAACTCACTGTTGGTTCCGTATGTAATGTCTGCTTTATATGCATCTTGTCTGCTTGCCGGCACAAGCAATTTGTCTTCAATTTTATATGAGCCCTCCTCATCTCTTTCCTTATCAATATCACTTCCTTGTTCTACTGGTTTATATAAAAATGACGATTCATGATTGATTACTCCAACAGTCAATCCAAGGAATGAGTAGATCTGCCCCATCCATGCGGCATCACGTTTGGATAAATAATCATTAACAGTTATCACATGCACACCCTTCTCTTCCAAAGCATTTAGATATGCCGGCAATGTTGCAACCAATGTTTTTCCCTCTCCTGTTCTCATCTCTGCTATATCGCCATTATGTAAAACAGCTCCTCCAATGAGCTGTACATCGTAATGTCTTTGATTTAAAGTTCGTCTTGCAGCTTCTCTTACAACAGCAAATGCCTCAGGCATAATATCGTCCAAACTCTCCTTTCCTTCAGCAAGTCTTCCTTTAAATTCTTTTGTTTTATTTTTTAATACCTCATCTGACAACGCCTTAATTTCAGGCTCAAACGCATTAACTTTATCAACAACTGGGAGAGCCCGTTTAAAAGCCTTTGCATTTTCATCACCAAATATCCTTTTTAATAATTGCATATCCAGACATTATACCCTAAAAGTCGCTCAAATAATAGTATTTTTAAACTAATAATCTAAAAGCTATTTCAATAATAAATCGCATTCCTTGTGCAAGGCGGGTGCTAGCTCCAAAACGAAAACCTATGTGAGTGCCGCCGCCCTGCACAAGAAATGCGATTAACTTATATTAGAATACCAATTTTTTAAAAAAAGGCAATACCAAAAAACAAAAACCCCACCGATGGCGGGATTTTTGTCCGGTTTTCTTGGAGCTTTCCAGCCCTCACACATCGAAATATAGCATAAACTATAACAAAAATCAAGTGGCAGTCTTATTTATTTTATATCAAAATCTTTGGAATAAATCATATTTCCATACGAAGAAAGTTCATCAATTGTTTCAGCGCCATAAAAATTATTATCAATCACACTGGTATTTGTTTTTAAAATCAAGAGCTTATGTGAACCTTTTGTAAACTTTTTTACAAATTTAGTTTTATATAAGCCATCTGAATATCTCAGCGAAACATATGTACCATCATCCAAAAGTAAGACATATTTATCAGTTGGAGAATTAGAATACACTTTAAAGGAAGCCGTTATTGTATATTGCCCTTTTAATTCCGTTTTATTCAAACTTACTTTAAAATCAGAAAATATTTTTGGAGTCTGAATCAAAAAATTATCAGAATAAATCGGAGTTGCATATACTCTCATATCCTCTGGGCATAAGGCGACATCAATACCATCTTGACATGCATAACCCACCATTGATATACGATATTGCTTATTTTGATTCACATCTTTTTTATGGATACAATTTTCAATTACCTGATCATTTTCACAAACTGGAGGAAGCTCAATTTGCGCTTTTGTTTTATTTATAGATGTTATATTTGGTAATCTATATAGAACCTTTCCATAATCATCCTCTATTTGAGAATAAATAATAAAATTATTTCTGGCAGTTTTTTGAAAATGAGATAATCTCCAAGAGTATACAAGTTTAGTAGGTATGCTTGTTTTTGATTTTAATGAAACCACTGGTGTATGCACTTTTATATAATCAATCTTAAATGGTCTTTTAATAGGTTCAACAAGGAGTGTTTCAAATATCCTTGCAAAAATATCTTCAAATTGCGCGCTTGCTTCAGCTGGCAAGGTAGCAACAGCCTTTGCAAAAGGTGTGGGAGCAAATGTTGGAATATATACGATTTGAGTTGTTGTTCCATTTTTTATATATGATTTTTTTATAAATTCATAATCACCATATTGAGTTGTGGTCGCCAGCGTTTTATCAAATTCTTTTTCATTAATGTTTACAGATTCATCCATCTCATCTAAAAGTAGAGAATAAACATTATTGTTATAATCATAAGTTAGCGCAACTTTTCCTTCTACCTCTAATGATTCCCAATTATCAGGATATTTTAGTGTATATGCTCCGGCGCTATCATATAAGTTCTTTCTATAAAGGAGGTTCCAATTTGATATGTTAATCTTTTGTTCAGTGGTTGTCGCAGTAGTTGTTGACCCCGTTAAATTGTCAGGCAATTTTGGTATAACAATTTTTATTGACTTATCCGGTTTTTTTTGCTTTGACATATCATTTTTTGAAACAACATCAAAATTTACCGCAGAAGCTAACATATTCGTCATTTTTGAAATACTTACAGTAGAGTTAAAATCAGATGCGACAACAAAAAACGAGGCCATCAAGAAAAAAACAGACAAGAAAAACAAAATTTTCGTTACCTTTTCCATATAAGTATTCTAACACAATTCAAAAATGTGTATAGTTTAGTTTCCACAAGAACCTCTTTGTATTTACTTACGAAAACGCTTTATTGAGACAAGCAATGGCGCGGCAAGAGCAATTGATGAATATGTACCTGCTATAATACCTGCAAGCAAAACAAGCGCAAAATGCTGAGTTACTTGAGCACCAACAAAATAAAGCGCAAGAAGTGTAATAATTGTTGTAAGCGATGTATTGATTGAACGAGTCATTGTCTGAGCAAGAGCGTTACCAACAGTTTCTTCAAAAGATTCTTTTCTATTACCTTCTCTGTTTTCTTTTAGTCTTTCTCTAACCCTATCAAATATAACAATTGTATCATTCACCGAATAGCCTAGTATTGCCAAAAGTGCCATAACGAATAAAATATCAATTTCTGCGCCTTGTGTGTGTCCCAATATCGCAAAAACACCAAAAGGAATAGTAATATCATGAATTAGCGCTAAAATTGCAATCAACCCATACTTCCAACTTGAAACGGGCTTTGATACATGCCTGAAAACAAAAGCAATGAATAAAATTATGGCTATAACAACAAGAACAATAGCAATCCACGCTTTTGCGCGTAATTCTTTCCCAATTGTCGGACCAATATCCGTATATCTATCAATTTTTGCTCCGGTAGATTGTAATTTATTTGTCAGAGCTTTTTGTTTCTCCAATTTAAGAACCTGAGTTCTTAAAATAAATGAGTTTTGACCGGCTTCACGCAGTGAATAATTTCCCAACTGTAACTTATCCAATTCTTTAATTAACTGTTCTTTTGCGGGTCTTTTTTGATAAGAAAATTCTGAGAGAGTTCCACCTGTAAAATCTATACTGAATTTAACACCATAAACAAATATCGCTCCAACAGAAAAAAGCATTACAAGAGTGGTAAATGCATAAAATATTTTTCTGTACTTTACAATAAACATATGTATTATTTTATTCCTGATTTATATAAAAATCTTACAATTTTATTATTTTCATAATCACCTAACGCAAGTAAAAGTGTCCTGCTTACAGTGAGCGCAGTAAACATAGAAACAATAACCCCCAAACCAAAAACAAGCGCAAAACCTTCTACCATACTTGTTCCAAACCAAAATAGTATTACAGCTGTAATTAAACTTGAAAGATTACCATCACGAATCGCAAGCCACGCTCTTGCAAAACCATCTTTAATTGCGTTATGTGTCCACTTTCCTTCATTTAACTCTTCTTTCATTCGCTCAAAAATCAATACATTTGCATCAACCGCCATACCAATCGATAATATGAATCCTGCGAGTCCGGCAGCTGTTATTGTAATACCCAGGAATTTAAATAGAGCAAGCATTATAATTACATAAATTGAAAGAGAGATACCGGCAATCAAACCAGGTAAACGATACCATAAAAGTAAAAATAATAACACCATCGCAAAACCATAAACACCTGCTTTTATTCCTTTTGCGAGAGTATCTTTTCCTAGAGATGCGCCTATTGTTTGACTGGATAATAACTCAATAGGAACAGGTAATGCGCCCAGATTCAAATTTCTAACGAGTTCTCGCGCTTCAGTTGGCTTAAAATTACCGGATATAATCGCCTTACCATTTGGAATTGCCTCTCTGATAACTGGAGCTGAAATCAATCTACCATCAAGGAAAATGCCAAATATTTTACCAACATTTTCTTTTGTCATTTTTGCAAAAATTTCCTTGCCTTTATCATTGAATTGTAATTGTACAACCGGCTCATTTGAAAGCCCGGCGCTTGTACCACCGAATGCAACTGATGCTCTTTTCAAATGAGCTCCCGTTATACTTGCTGAGTCATACATAGAATTTATATCGAGAGTTATCGTTGAAGATGCTGTCGCCTCAACTTTAGGTTTATCTTTTTTCATCCTGAATTCGAGAACGGGGGTTTTACCAATCATTTCTATAGCTTTTTTTGTATCCTCAATACCTGGCAATTCTATTATAAGTCTTTGTTCAATTTTCCCAGACAAAGCCCCTCCCTGTTCAACTTGAACAATAGGCTCTGCAACACCGAAGAGATTAATACGCTTTTCGAGAGTATCTCGCAGGGCTGACATTGCCTCTGGAACATCCGCAGGCTTTATATTTGAGACATCTGCCTTATATACCAAATGTGTTCCACCAGATAAATCTAATCCCAATTTAAATGGAAATTTACTTTGCTTATCAATGTGAGTAGAATACACAAAATATCCAAGCAATATAGAAACTGCTAAAATTAAAAACGCTGAAATTCTAATCTTTAACATATCGCTTAGTATACTCATTTTAACATTAAACTCAAGTTTATGAGCCTTTTCCTGTAAAAATAATTTTTAATGTTAATATGGTTATATACAAATCAAACCAAAAACCCCTCTTTTGTATATAATATAAATCATACGCGAGTTTTTCTTTTGTTTGATCAATGTCTAATTTATGATGTGGATGTTTAGAATGTTTAATCTGAGCCCAGCCCGATAATCCGGGCTTTACACTGTGTCTTAAATTATAATATCGTAGTTGCTCCTTATACTCCTTTGCAAGTTCCGGAATTTCCGGCCGTGGACCAACAAAAGATAGTTCTCCTTTTAGGAGATTTATAAATTGAGGAAGTTCATCAAGTCTTGTTTTTCGCAAAAAAGAACCAATTTTGGTTGGCTTCAATTTTGAACTCAAAGCACTTTTCCCGCTATCCAAACCGTTCATTGTTCTTAATTTAAACAATTTAATTTCTTTTCCCTTATATCCAACTCTGCGACTTACATAAAACGCTGGTTTTTTATAATCTTGTAATTTGATAAGAACAATAAGAATCGGACAAAGAAAAATACATAATATGCCCAAAATTATTCCTGTAAAATAATCAAATAAAAGTTTAAATAGTGAATACCATTTCAATTTAAATAAGTGCATATATCTCAAAATCCACCTATCATCTATTAGACTAAACGGCACCTTTTCAAACACTTCTTCATACAGTTTACGCGCATCTATAAATATAACCTTCTTCTTAACAAAAGATAAGTCATACAAAAATGGCAGAATATCATCAATGGCTTTGTTGCTCACATCTATTACCAAGGCCTGAATGTCTTCTTTTTTTAGTGTTGTTAAAACCGTATCTTTAATTTCACCAGAAGACATTAACTCAGGATGAATAATTGCCCTAAATTCAAGAGGGTAAACC
>JALSPS010000040.1 GCA_026985835.1 Candidatus Kaiserbacteria bacterium | reverse complement strand
TTGGATTGGCCTTTGGGCTTGGAGGTAGAGATGCGGCAGCAGACTTCATTCAAAAAATGAAAAGAGAAGTAAAATCAGATCGAGATTAATTTCAATCTGAGAGTATACTCAAAACAAAAGCGAGCCTAAGGCTCGCTTTTGTTTTTTAGATTTGCAAAAGATTTTATGAAGAGTAAAATAGTATGTGAGTTTATTATAAATAATAACTTTCGCGTATGAATATAGAAAAATTCACAAATAAATCTCGTGAAGTTATTGAAGAGGCTATTCAGTTGGCATATGAAGCAAAAAATTCTGAGGTAAATCCGTTACATTTATTAAAAGCTGTTTTGTCAGTCTCTGATACTATTATTCCATCTTTGTTTCAGGAATTGTCAATAAATAGAGAAGATATATTTAATGCGACAGAACAAGCTCTTCAAGGATTGCCAAAATTATCCATTGCCACTAATCCGAATATGACACCGGCAACTGCAAGCATTTTACGAAATGCAGAGAAGCTTGCATCTGAAATGTCTGATGAATATATAAGTGTTGAACATATTTTCCTCGCGCTTTTAAAATCTGAAACAGAAGCTGGTAGGGTTTTAAAAAAATTCAATTTAGATACTAACAAAATAAAAGAAATTATAAGTAAACTAAGAGGAGGTATGAATATAGATTCAAAAGAGCCAGAAGGCCAACAAAACATATTGGAAAAGTACGGTGAGGATTATACAAAATTGGCAAAAGATGGGAAACTTGACCCGATAATAGGGAGAGATGAAGAAATTCGCAGGATAATTCAAGTTCTTTCAAGACGAACAAAGAATAATCCGGTTTTACTTGGTGATCCGGGTGTTGGTAAAACTGCTATTGTTGAAGGGTTGGCCCAGAGAATAGTTTCCGGTGATGTTCCTGAGTCTTTAAAAAACAAAAGAATTATTGGTCTCGAAATGGGCTCATTGCTTGCGGGAGCAAAGTTTAGGGGCGAGTTTGAGGAGAGATTAAAAAATGTTTTAAAAGCTGTGGAAAAAGAAGAAGGTAAGATAATTTTATTTATTGATGAATTACACACCCTTGTTGGCGCCGGCGGAGGAGAAGGAGCGGTGGACGCAGGAAATATGTTAAAGCCGATGCTTGCAAGAGGCAAACTTCATTTAATTGGAGCAACAACTCTGGATGAATACAGAAAATATATAGAAAAAGATGCGGCCCTGGAAAGACGCTTTCAGCCCGTGTTTGTTGATGAGCCTGATGCTGATGCAACTCTGGCAATCTTGCGCGGTATAAAGGAAAAATACGAAATACATCATGGAGTAAGAATAACAGATCCTGCGCTTGTCGCAGCTGTGAGGCTTTCAAATAGATACATCACTGATCGTAAATCTCCTGACAAAGCAATTGATTTAATTGATGAGGCAACCTCAGCAATACGAATGCAAATGGAAAGTATGCCAACAGAACTTGACCAAAAATACAGGCAAATTTCTCAATTGGAAATTGAATCTAAGGCGCTTGCAAAAGAAAAAGATGAGCAGAGTAAAAAACGCAAAAAAGAAATTGAACAAAAACTTGCTTCGTTAAAAGAAGAAGCGGACGCGCTAAAAGCAAGATGGGAATCTGAGAAAGAGCTTGTGCAAAAATTACAAAAAGGAGCTGAAAAAATAGAAGAATTACATATTAAAGAAGAACAAGCCGAAAGAGATGCTGATTATGAGAAAGCTGCGCGAATAAAATATGAGGAAATTCCAAAGGCAGAAAAAGAAATAGAAGAAGCTCGAAAAAAACTTGATGCAATTCCCGAAAATGAGCGAATTATCAAAGAAGAGGTTACTGAGGAAGATATAGCGAGAGTTGTTTCAAGGTGGACTGGTGTGCCGGTACATCGCTTACTTGAAACAGAAGCAGAAAAACTTTTGCATCTTGAGGATGAACTACATAAGTATGTGGTTGGACAAGATGAAGCGGTTGAAAGTGTTGCCAGAGCTATACGCCGTTCGCGCGCAGGTATTAAACAAGGAAATCGTCCGATCGGTTCGTTTTTGTTTGTTGGTCCGACCGGTGTTGGGAAAACAGAACTCGCGAAAGCTTTGGCAAAAACTCTATTTGATGATGAAAACGCAATGATACGCATAGATATGTCTGAATATATGCAAGCTCATAATGTCTCACGGCTAGTGGGAGCGCCTCCTGGATATGTTGGGTACGAAGAAGGCGGGCAACTTACGGAACCTGTTCGTCGCAGACCTTATTCTGTGGTTTTATTTGATGAGGTTGAAAAAGCTCATCCTGATTTCTTTAATATATTATTGCAGGTGTTGGATGATGGTAGGCTCACTGATTCTCAGGGTAGAACCGTAAATTTTTCAAATACGATAATTATTTTGACTTCAAATATAGGTAGTGAGTTTATGATGGAAATCAAAGATAAGAAAGAAAGAAAAGAGAAAGTTATGCAAGCGGTTCGCACGCATTTCAAACCGGAATTCCTAAACAGACTTGATGATATTGTTATGTTTGATGCGATTAATGAGGAAATGTTGAGTAAAATTGTTGATATTCAGCTTAAAGCATTGTTGCGTCCGGTTAAATCTGAAAAAGATATATCCGTGGAATTAACAGACCTTGCCAAGAAAGAGTTGGTTAAAGAAGGGTATGATCCGGCTTATGGTGTGCGACCACTAAAAAGAGTAATACAAAAAGAAATTCTAGACCTTTTAGCTGAAGAGATAATATCAGGAAATATAAAGGAGCACTCAAAAGTATTGATTGATTATAATAAAGGGAAATATACTGCCAAAATAAAATAGTGTTGTTTTATAAATCGTTATTGTTAAAATACGAATATGAAACAAAGAACAATTTTTAATTCAACATTTTTTAACTTCCTCTTGGGATTTATAATTATTCTTTCAATTTCTCTGACAATTTCATTTATAACCGGTCGTTTAGATAAACAAATTGCAAAAGCAAAAGATGCAGCCCTTACAATTTTTTCAGGGATAATCAATGATTTATCAAATTAAATTTGACTTGAGTGCAATTGTGAGTATAATTACAGCACTGCGCGTGTTTTATTGCGCGCGGTTTGCAACTTGTCAATTGAATAGATAGTTAATCACATTAGAGTAAGGAAAATACCTTGTGTATTTCTTTTTGTAAGACAATGGAAGCATATTCTTTTGTCTTGCTCATCGAGCAAAACATCTTGTTTTGTTTTTATTTAGAGTTTGATCCTAGCTCAGGGTGAACGCTGGCGGCATGGATAAGGCATGCAAGTCGAATGCATTTAGTTGCATGGCAAACGGGGTAGTAACAGGTGGGAACGTACCCTCTAGTCGTGAATACTCCCAAGAAATTGGGCATAATACACGATAGTCCCGCAAGGGTAAAGATTTATCGCTAGAGGAGCGGCCCGCTTAGTATCAGCTTGTTGGTAAGGTAATGGCTTACCAAGGCTACGACGCTTAGGGGAGGTGAGAGCCTGACCCCCACCATTGGAACTGAGACACTGTCCAAACTCCTACGGGAGGCTGCAGTCGAGAATCTTCCGCAATGGGCGAAAGCCTGACGGAGCAATGCCGCGTGGTGGATGAAGCACTTCGGTGCGTAAACACCTTTTATAGGGGAAGAAGTTTATTGACATTACCCTATGAATAAGGGGCTCCTA
>JALSPS010000039.1 GCA_026985835.1 Candidatus Kaiserbacteria bacterium | reverse complement strand
GCTTGATGAGCTTGTTGATTTGGCGAACGTGTTAAAGGTTGCCAAAGATGAACAAATTGTATCCAAAATGGCTTCTTGGAAAAAAATTGATTTTTATAGAGAAAAATCCTCCAGTGAATGTCCAACAGGGTTTAAAGGCAGGCGTGGTATTCAAGAGGTTCTTTCTGTTGATGAACACATAAAAAACCTTATTCTCTCAAATGCCTCCAGTGACAAAATAGAGCAAGAAGCAAAAAGGGCCGGTATGCTTACAATGCTTGAAGACGGTGTCATAAAGGTTATTCAAGGAATGACAAGTATTGATGAGGTTCTAAGAGTGGTTAGTGAATAATTATGACAAAATTTCATTACACAGCTATAAAGAATGGAGAAAAATATATCGGTGATGTAGAGGCAAAGGACCGTTTTGAAGTTTATAAAATAATTCGTAGCGAAGGTGGCAGGGTTTTATCTGTACATAGTGATAAATGGAGAAAATTTAGTGTTTCTTACTGGAATGCGCGCCTTTCGACAATAAAAGAGCATGATAAAATCGTATTTGCAAATAATCTTGCAGCTATGCTTGGCGCAGGCCTCTCAATTACTCGCGCGCTCTCAGTTAGTGAAAAACAAACAAAGAATCCAAGATTAAAACTGGTAATTACAACCGTAAAATCAGATATTCAAAAAGGAGGAACATTTCATCAAGCGCTTGCGAGATTCCCACGAGTATTTTCTAAAATCTTTGTTGCTATGGTAAAAGCGGGGGAAGAAAGTGGTAATCTATCTGAATCTCTCAAAGTAATTGCTAGTCAACTTGAACGAGCATATATATTAAAAAAGAAAATAAAAGGAGCTCTTATATATCCAACAATTATTTTGATAGCAATAGCGGGGATAGGTACTCTTATGATGATAAAGGTTGTACCAACGCTTTCTGCAACATTTAAAGAACTTCATGTAAAATTGCCTGCAAGTACCCAAATGATAATAAGTGTATCAAACGCAATGAAGGGTCATATAATTTTAACCGGACTGGTATTTGTTGCGTTTGTATTATTTATTCTCTTGTTTCCACGAACAAAACGAGGAGCAAAAATAATGGATTGGGTTGCTTTACATACTCCGCTAATAAAAGAGTTGTCAAAAGAAATAAATTCCGCAAAAATGGCGCGAACTCTTTCATCTCTTTTGTCTTCTGGTGTAGATTTAATCAATGCGCTTGATATAACTGGCGATGTTTTATCAAACCACTACCATTCAAATGTTTTAAAATCATCAACATCCCACATTAAAAAAGGGAAGCCTCTTTCTGAAGTCTTTGAAAAGAATGAAAAACTTTTTACTCCGATGGTTACCGAAATAGTATCCGTTGGGGAAGAAACAGGATCTTTGTCAGAGCTTCTGCTCAATATAGCTGAATTTTACGAAACGGAAGTTGCTCAAAAAACGAAGGATATGTCAACAATAATAGAACCTTTTTTGATGCTCATTGTTGGAGCAGCTGTAGGTTTTTTTGCTATTGCTATGATTTCTCCAATATACTCTATAGGAAATGCGATATAAACATATTTTTATATAAACCACTCTTACATTATCCAAAAAAATGATACAATTACCCTATGAGATTCTTAAAAACATCCGGCTCTTCATTGCTAGAGGTAATAGTTGGCTCAGCTATTTTACTAATTGTATTTGTCGGATTTTTGGGTGTTCTAAAGATGGGTACAAAATTAGTTTATACAAATAAGGCCAGGGCAGGCGCGGTGGCTCTTGCAAATGAGCAAATGGAATATATTCGATCGCTCAAATATGATGATATTGGAACCGTTGGCGGTATACCTTCAGGAAATTTACCTCAGACTGAATCTCTATCGCTAAATAATATAAACTACATTAGGCGAACATTTATAAAATATGTAGATGCCCCACAGGACGGCACAGGCGATGATGATGAAAATTCAATAACTGCAGATTATAAACAAGTGCGCGTGTCTGTTTCATGGGACAACGAGCATCCAAAAAGTGTTTTTCTACTTTCTAATTTTGCGCCCGCTCATATAGAATCCTTAGCCGGTGGCGGTTCACTTGTAATATCTGCATTTGACTCAAAAGTTCAGCCAATCGCAGGGGCAAGTGTTCATATTGAAAATTCAAGTACCACACCACCAATAGATGTGGAAACATTCACAAACAATCAAGGAAAAGTTATATTCCCAGGTTCCCCTCAAGCGTCAAGCTATAAAATAACAGTTACAAAAAATGGATTTAGCACAGATAAAACTTATGATGCAACACCTGAAAATCAAAACCCAAACCCGGGACATTTAACAGTTGTTGCCGGTCAAACAACATCAAAAGATTTTTTTATAGATAAATTCGGCTCGGTCGCTTTATATATCTATAAAGATATAAAAACAATTCTATGGGAAGATTTATTTGATAACCAAGACAAAATAAGCTCTTTAGCATCCACCACAATTTCATCCGGAAATATAGTTCTTGATTCAGATTATTTGTCAGGATCTGTTATATCTAATCTTATTGAACCCACTTACCCAAACCAGTGGATTGAAGCATCTTGGCAGGATGATACTCCCGGAAATTCGCAAATTAAATATCATATCTATGATCAAGATTTTAACCTTGTTCCTGAGACCGATTTGCCTGGCAACTCAACGGGATTTAGTACATCCCCACTAGACATATCATCATTAAATGTATCAAATTATCCAAAACTTGCTCTTGGAGCAGAATTATCGCGAGCAACAACAACGGAAAATCCTCAAATAAATTTATGGCAAATAAAATATAAAAATGGACCGGAACCGTTTGATGGAGCACACTTTTCAATACATGGAGAAAAAACCATTGGTGATAATAATGGATCTCCTGTGTATAAATATAGCACCTCGAAGCAAGTAGATTCAAATGGATTCTTCAATTTTGATCAATTAGAGTGGGATAAATATCATATAACCCTAAATGAATCAAATTGGGATATTGCATATTCTTGCTCATCATTACCATTTCAACTTAATCCAGATGCTCAGATTGAAGAAAAAATATACACGCAAGAACACACAACCAATACTTTGAATGTGCTGGTAAAAAATTCTGTCGGAGACATCATAGAAGGAGCAGAAGTAACTTTATCAAGAACAGGGTTTAATGAATCAAAGAACAGTAATTTATGTGGCCAAACATTCTTTAATTCTCTTCAAAAACACAACGATTATGTACTTAGTGTAACAAAATCCGGTTATTCTGACTATTCAGAATCAAATGTTGATGTAGATGGTCAGAGTAAAACAACGGTCATACTAACCCAATAATATGAAAAAAATGAAAATGAAAAAATCAGGTTTTACATTTATTGAAACGATTATTTTTGTGTCCATATTTTCTGTTGCTCTTGGCGCGATTGTCTCTTCAATCCTTTTCGTATACAAGGGTCAAAGATATAATTTGCAGGTCGCTTCTGCAACATACGAAGCGAGGAAAGGTATAGAACAGACGATTAGAGATTTGCGTGAGGCGTCATATTCGGATATAGGTAGTTATCCAATAATATCCGCTTCATCCTCCTTTATAAATTTTTATTCGGATATAGATAAAGATTCAAAAATTGAACAGGTTAAATACTATCTTGATGGTGATAAATTAAAAAAAGATGAAACAGAAGCCGTGGGGAAT
>JALSPS010000038.1 GCA_026985835.1 Candidatus Kaiserbacteria bacterium | reverse complement strand
TATGGATGAGGATCCAACATTTAAAGTGGCGTCTGATCCCGAGACGATGGAAACAGTGATTTCCGGTATGGGGGAGTTGCATTTGGATATCTTGGTTGACCGTCTAAAAAGAGAGTTTAAAGTTGACGCTGATCTTGGAAAGCCTCAAGTTGCATATCGCGAAACAATTCAAGCTGAAGCTGAGGGAGAAGAAAAATATGTAAAACAAACCGGTGGACGCGGACAATACGGACATGTTAAGTTACGAGTAAAACATCTTGATGGTGAGTATAATGAAGATGATGCTGTGGCAAAAAATGTTACCCGTGAAGAACACTTTGAATTCATAAACTCAATCAAAGGAGGGGTTATTCCGGCAGAATACATACCTGCGGTGAGAAAAGGTGTTAAAGAAGCTATGGAACGCGGTATTGTTGCCGGGTATCCTATGGTGGATGTTTCAGTGGAGCTTTTTGATGGTTCTTTTCATGATGTTGATTCATCTGAAATCGCATTTAAAATTGCCGGCTCAAAAGCATTTCAAGATGCCGCAAAACGGGCTAATCCTGTTTTGCTTGAACCGATTATGAAGGTTGAAGTAACAACACCCGAGCAATTTATGGGCGATGTTACAGGTAGTTTGAATTCAATGAGAGGTCAAGTTGAATCAATGGATGAAAGAGGAAATTCAAAAGTTATCACTGCAAAAGTTCCTTTGTCCGAATTATTTGGATATACAACAAATTTGCGTAGTATGACAGAGGGAAGGGCTTCTGCTTCAATGGAGTTTAGTCATTACGCTGTTGTCCCAAAAAATGTTGCAGATGAAATAATTGCACAAAGAGGTTAAAGTTTATACGAAATACCCGGCAAGGACTGTGTCCTTGCCGGGTATTTATATTATTTTATCAATATAAATTAATGGTTGACTTATATAATTTGTTTGCTAGTATATGCCTACACATGTTGTGTACCGGCTGAGCCGGTTTTTAATAGCAGGTGTACTTTTGCGAAGAAGGCTCTCGCGCCTTTGCAAAAGTACATCATTAATAACAATTTATTATGGCAGAAGAATTTGATCGTTCAAAACCGCATATAAATGTGGGAACAATTGGTCACGTTGACCATGGTAAGACAACTCTTACCGCAGCTATTTTGAACTCTCTTAATTTAGCTGGAAATACAGTTAAGATGAGAGCTGTTGATGAGATTGACAATGCTCCCGAGGAAAAAGAGCGTGGTATTACAATCGCTTTGTCTCACAATGAGTACGAAACAGAAAAGCGTCACTACGCGCACATCGATGCGCCTGGTCACGCCGATTATATTAAAAATATGATTACCGGTGCCGCTCAGATGGATGGTGCTATTCTTGTTGTTGCCGCAACTGACGGTCTTATGCCTCAGACTCGTGAGCACATTTTGCTTGCAAAGCAAGTTGGTGTGCCAAAAATAATTGTGTTTATCAACAAAACAGATATGCCTGATGTTGATGAAGAAATGATTGAGCTTGTGGAGGAAGAAATTCGCGAAACATTAACTCAATATGGTTTTGATGGAGAAAATACTCCGTTCATTCGCGGTTCAGCTCTTAAAGCTGCAGAAGCGACGGACGCAAACGATGAGTGGGTTCAAAAAGTTCTTGAACTTACAAAAACAATGGATGAGTACTTTGATGTGCCTGAGCGTGATACTGACAAACCATTCCTTATGCCAATTGAGGACATTTTCTCAATTGAAGGTCGTGGTACGGTTGTTACCGGTCGTATTGAGCGTGGTGTTATCAAGGTTGGAGAAGAAGTTGAAATTGTTGGTATAAAAGAAACAACAAAAACAACCGTTACCGGAATTGAGATGTTTAATAAAAATCTTCAAGAAGGTATGGCTGGAGATAACGCCGGTATCCTTCTTCGCGGTACAAAAAAAGAAGATGTACACCGTGGGCAGGTTTTGGCGGCTCCAGGATCAATTACTCCTCATACAGAATTTGAAGCAGAAGTATATGTCCTAACAAAAGAAGAGGGTGGACGTCATACAGCTTTTACATCAGGGTATAAGCCACAATTTTATATTCGTACAACGGATGTTACGGGAGAGGTTACTCTTCCTGATGGTACAGAGATGGTTATGCCTGGAGACACAGTAACATTTAAGGTAAAACTTGTTGGCCCAATTGCGCTTGAAGAGAAAATGAAATTTGCCGTTCGTGAAGGTGGGCGTACAGTTGGCGCCGGAATTGTTACAAAAGTTCTAGCGTAATTATTCGTTAATTACCCATTTGGGATGTACTATGACAACAAAAGACACAAAGAAAAAAACCGGAAGTATAGAGCGTTTGCGAATTCGTGTGCGAGCGTATGAGTCCAAATTGCTTGATTTGTCCGTTAAACAAATTATGGACACGGCGTTTAGATTTGACGCTGAGGTTCGCGGACCAGTTCCGCTTCCTACAGAAATACGAAAGTATACCGTGAATCGTTCAACCTTTGTTCATAAGGATGCGCGAGAGCAATTCGAAATGAGGGTACATAAGCGTTTGATTGATATACTTAATCCAACTCAAAAAGTTATAGAGGCGCTTACGAACATTAGCTTGCCTTCCGGTGTGTCAATTGATGTTAAGATGATGTAAACTAAGAGTAAAAGTTATCCACAAAAACCCGCCTTGGCGGGTTTTTGTGTTAATGATACAATTATGTGTATGAAGATTAAAAGAGCTTTGAATATGTTGTTTGTGTTGTTTCTGCTTATGGGAGCGGGTTTTGTGCACGCAGAGGATTTATTTAAATTGAGTATTGATAAGATTTCTACAGATAAAACTCAGGTTTCGGTGGATGCAACCATTGAAAATATATCAAACACAACCGCATTTAATATCACTCCGAGTTTCTTGATACAAGATAAAAATAATAAAATAGTATTTGAACATATTTACAACAAGAAATATGATTTTTCTCCTCAATCAATAAAACATATTTCTTTTTCAGAACGCATAGAAGGGTTACCTAAAGGGATTTATTATCCGATTTTAACACTGAGAGCTGTTTCCGGTGAAATTTTGCTCGCAAAGAAACTTGCATCAATAAATTTTGATAATACATCGGATGATAAAGTGAAAAACTTTTCCTGCAAACTCCTTTCAAACAAAACCTTTGATTATGAGTGTGAAGGTATTGATAGTTCCGATGTAAAATTGTCTGTATATAAAACGAGTATGTACTCAGGAGAAAAGGTTAATCCTTCTGGCAATCTCCCTCCGGGAAAATATCAAGCAGTTTTTACTTATGCAGGAAACAAACCGGTTTATCCAAAATCATTCTCATTGTTTTTTGAAAAGCCCGGCGAATGGGCGCAATTTGATACATTCATTTTGAAAAAACTGGATAAAAATCACATAAACACGAATTTTAAAATAACAAGTTCTTATGGTATTCCTTTATTTTTAAACTTATGGGTAGTTTCGCATTCAGGAGAGGTGTGTTCTTCGGAAAACATTCAAATAACAAAAGATTCAATAGGGGCGATAGATTTTTCTCATAGAACAAAACTTGATAAAAAATGTAATATGCCGAGAGTCGTTGCGTTGCTTTATTCTCGCCTAAATTCAGATGGAAACCCTATTGAGCTTGCAAAAATCGGTAACCCTCAAAACTATAAATCAGCAAAGAAATATACTGGTATATCTATCCCTGGTAAAATTAGTG
>JALSPS010000037.1 GCA_026985835.1 Candidatus Kaiserbacteria bacterium | reverse complement strand
AAACTGTAATAATTTACGAGGAGATTGTGTTTTTTACTATTAAATAAATTTATTTATGTCTAAAAAAAATATCTTAGCGGTTTTTGTCGCCATATTTATTTTTCTTTCAGCTTTGCCAAATATATCGTCTGCCAATATAGGTCAATCAAACATAGATCGGCAATCTATTGAATCATTACTTGATATATTAAATGGGCTTGTGAAAAAGATGCAGCAAGTCAATGTTGATTACAAAAAAAGTAGTATAAAATCAAGTATCGCCAACAAGCCCAGACCGGACAGGTTTGCTGTCTGCGAAGAATACACAGAAGCTATAGATAACAAAAAAATAGATCTCTTTAAATCTCGTCATCCTGATTTTGATGTTTCTGTTTGTGATATAAAACCCAGTATCCCCTATACTCCTGAAACCCATTGTCCACGGCTTTATAGGAATTTGTTTCTCGGATTAGAGGGCTCGGATGTAAAGGAGTTACAAAATTTCTTAAAACAAAAAGGTTATTATACATATAGAAAAATAACCGGGTATTTTGGTCCTGCAACTCAAAGAGCTGTTCAAAGATTCCAGGCCAAAATGGGCATAGTATCTTACGGAGATCCTGAAACTACTGGATTTGGCGTGGTAGGACCTGCGACGAGAAGAGCGATGGGGTGTGGAACTTCTACAATAGTAATCAATGATCCCGTACCTTCGCCGGGCGAAGACCCGAATTGTAAAAAGTGGATTGATGCTAATGGGCATGAATATAAACGCGCAGAATATGGAGGAACAGGTGAGCCAACAGGTATTGGTTATGACTCAAAGTGCACGATGACAACAAATGGAAGCTCTTGTTCTTTGCCACCTGCTAGATGTCTTGAATATTTTGATGTGCCTGGTGTGAGAAATCAACACCCAACCATCCACTCCATAAATGGGCTCAGCATTTTACATGTGGGAGAACAAGGAATATGGAGAATAAATGCTACAGATCCAAAGGACAGACCTCTTACATACACCGTGAAATGGGGAGACGAGGGTTCCAGATCCCCAATAGATGAACTTTTTAAAAAAGTTTCTTCAGAAAATGCCAATAGATATATAGAATCATCTGAAGTAACCTTCTCGCATACATACCATCGCAGCGGTGAATATACCATAAAAATAATCGTCAAAAATGAAGATGGTGAGAGCGCAACGGCTTCCTATCCCGTTAGAGTTATCAACAAACTGGATGTACCAAATATGGGTAATCTTAGAGCTTATCTGATGGGCCCGGAGCAAGTTGAATTAAACAAGAAAAATTCTTGGATAATAAAGCTAAACAAACCGATAACAAACACAATGCGATATGAGCTATACCCGGAAGAGGGTAATCCCGCTTCGGCAACGGGAGCGTTAATAAAAGAAAAAACATCTACATATACTGCAAAAATATATGCCACATATAGAACCCCGGGAGAAAAAAGAATGAAACTGTCCATAAAAGACACCAGAAACAATGATAAATATATCGTGTATAAGGGTGTTCGTGTAGTTGATTATAAACCAGGAAAGTGTGTTCTTAAGTCTTTAAAAGAAAATCATATTTCCAAAATAGTTACCAAAAATAACAGTACATCTTGCTTAGTATATTGTAATGAGCACATAAAACGATCAAATAATTATATAGACGCTATATGTAAATTTAATGGGAATACAATACAATACTACGACACAATATACTCAATGCCGATAAACAACCAGCCAATAAGCTACCCCGCATCCAGAGAAATACCCTTAAATTGTAAAGTTTGGCAAGATGGATGCAATGTCTGTTCTAAAGAAGCTCCAAATAAACCTGCTGTCTGCACAAAAAGTGTTTGTACATTTTCCGTGGTGAAACCCGCCTACTGTAAAGAATACTTTAATGAAAATCGTAAAAAAAGTAACTTTTTACCGCAGAATAACAATAACTCCGCTCAAAACAATGGCACGTCAACAAATGCGGTTAAACAACTTGCAAATGTTCTAGATGCGCTAAAGGCATTACTTGATAAATTATCACAATAATTGGCAGACGTAGCGAATAAATTAACGCCCCATGAAAAGCATAGCTTTTCATGGGGCGTTAAAAGTTGTACACAATACAAAAAAATAAAATCTAAATTTCTGGTATAATAATCTTGAGCAAAATGTTGTGTTATGTATATAAACAGTGAACAGTTGCAAAAATTTTTAAATGATTCAAATCTTGTTTCAAAGAAAGATTTTAATAGCGCCTTAAAAAAGGCGGAAAAAAACGGCACTGATGTAGGTGATGAGTTAGTATCCGATGGTAAAATTAATGAAGATGAATTAAGGCGTGTCTATGCTTATATTCTTGGTATACCATTTGTCAGCCTTAAGAAAACTAAAATTGATTTTGATACATTAGCCCTCATACCGGAGCCAATAGCTCGCCGACACAATATCGTGCCATTTAAACAAAATGGGGACTCGCTCGAGGTTGCAATGCTTAATACCGACGATCTAACTGCGATAGACTTTATAAAAAAGAAAACAAGACTAAAGATTTTACCTCGCCTTACAGATTCGGAATCCATTAAAGCTGTCTTAAGACAATATCAAAAAACACTGAAAGACGAACTCGGTTCAATTATTTCCACTGAAACAAAAAAACTTGAAAATGCAACCAGTTTTAACAGTGAATCAGAAGCTGATCTAAAAAAACTTGCAGATACCATACCGGCAGTTAGAGTTGTAGATTCACTGCTCAGACATGCAATTGTTCAAAATGCCTCCGATATTCATATTGAACCACAAGAGGACGCACTTATTGTTAGATATAGGATAGATGGAATACTTCATGATGCTATGAAACTATCAAAAACAGCTGCCGCTCCAATTACCGCAAGAATAAAAGTCCTGTCAAATTTAAAGTTGGACGAAAAACGCCTCCCACAAGATGGAAGATTTAAAATTGAAACAGATGGAGATAAGGTGTCTTTTCGTGTTTCAATTTTGCCAACATTTTACGGAGAAAAAACAGTTATGCGTCTTCTGAGAGAGGATGTGTCCGGATTTACTCTTGAGTCTCTAGGCTTTCATGGCACAGGACTTGAAAGAGTTCATTCTGCAACTAAGAAAAAAACCGGTTTAATTCTCGTTACAGGACCAACGGGATCAGGTAAATCAACTACCCTTTACACAATTCTTGATATTTTAAATACACCGGATGTAAATATATCAACCATTGAAGATCCTGTTGAATATCAAATGCCCAGAGTAAATCAAACGCAAGTTAACCCGGACATAGGTTTTACTTTTGCAACCGGATTAAGAAGTTTGGTTCGTCAAGACCCGGATATAATAATGGTTGGAGAAATTCGCGACAAAGAAACGGCGCACCTGGCAATAAATGCCGCCCTTACAGGACACTTAGTTTTATCTACACTCCACACAAACTCAGCTGCCGGAGCAGTCCCTAGACTTATAGATATGGGTATTGAGCCTTTTCTTATTGCAAGCACACTTAAGGTTGTCATAGGGCAGCGTCTTGTGCGAATTTTATGCTCTAAAAAAGAAGCGTATAACCTTTCTGCAAAAGAGATACGCGCGCTTGATGAGCTTGTTGATTTGGCGAACGTGTTAAAGGTTGCCAAAGATGAACAAATTGTATCCAAAATGGCTTCTTGGAAAAAAATTGATTTTTATAGAGAAAAATCCTCCAGTGAATGTCCAACGGGTTTTAAA
>JALSPS010000036.1 GCA_026985835.1 Candidatus Kaiserbacteria bacterium | reverse complement strand
ATTTAAAAGAAAGGACACAGATGTTTATATTGTGAAAGAAGGAGATACTCTTTCCGGTATAGCAAAAATGTTTGATGTTTCCGTTAACACAATTCGTTGGGCAAATGACATAGGAAGAAAAGGCACTATAAGAGTG
This sequence comes from Candidatus Kaiserbacteria bacterium, assembly GCA_026985835.1. Classification (GTDB taxonomy): domain Bacteria; phylum Patescibacteriota; class Minisyncoccia; order Phycocordibacterales; family UBA2100; genus S143-145. Next base: position 3,594 of record JALSPS010000036.1, on the reverse strand, counting down.
GGACAAAAACTGACAATTCTTCCGGTTACCGGTGTTCAATATACTGTAAAGCGAGGAGGAACACTAAAAGATATAGTAAAAAATTACGCAAATGGCAAACATTTTAATGAAATTTTAGAAGAAGCGTCAAATTATAATGATATTGATGCTGATGAATGGCTCAAAAAAGGCACTGTGGTAATCATACCGGACGCAGAAGCCCAGATAAAGAAATCAAAAAATCCATGGCGCACAAATAGAAAATACTCTCGCAAGCTTGTCCGCGCAAAATCTGCTCACGGTACCCATGCTCCATATTACAAAGGATATTACATACGACCTGTACACGGTGGAGTAAAAACACAAGGCTTACACGGATATAATGCGATAGATATTGGTGTTCCTCTTAACACTCCAATTTATGCGAGCGCCTCTGGAAAAGTTATAAGAGCAAAAAATTACGGCTGGAACAGCGGATATGGGCATTATGTTATGATAGAACATCCAAATGGCACAAAAACTCTTTACGCTCATGCAAACAAAGTCGTAGTATCATTGGGGCAATATGTAACGCAGGGTCAAATAATCGCTTACTCTGGAACAACCGGGCACTCAACCGGTCCACATTTACATTTTGAAATTCGTGGAGCGCGCAACCCTTTCTAGAAATCCTTTGGTCTGTAACTTAAAGCTTCAAGTAAGTGCGCTTCTTTTATATCTTCAGACTTATCAAGGTCTGCTATGGTTCTCGCGAGCTTTATAACCCTATGATAAGCCCTCGGTGATAGCCCGGCATTCTTGCTTGCGGTATTTAATAAATTTCTTTCATTTTTTCCTAATTTTGCATGTGCTTCTATTCCGCGAACAGACATCCCGGCATTTATTCTTCCCGGTTTTTTAAAACGATTTGATTGAATGGCTCTCGCAATTTGAACTAATTCTTTTGCTTTTTCAGTTTCTTTTGATGAATGTACCTTTGTCTTTGACAGTTCATTAAAATCAATTGCGCCAACTTCAAGCCACATATCTATTCTGTCCATTATCGGTCCAGATATCTTAGATCTGTATTTTTCTATGCTGTATTGAGTACAGGTACACCTATCTGAAGGAGCATAACCGCAAGGGCAAGGGTTCATAGCAACTATAAGGATAAACTGTGATGGAAATTTAACACTTCCAACAGCTCTGGTTATTGAAACATAACCATCTTCAAGAGGTTGCCTAAGAGAATTTATGACTCTTTTATCAAATTCCGGAAATTCATCCAAAAACAAGACTCCCCTGTGTGCCAAGGTTACCTCTCCTGGTTTTATTGATGCCCCACCTCCAACAATAGCAACATAACTTGCCGTGTGATGAGGCGACCTAACAGGAGGATTTAACTGTAGCCCATTCTTATCAAGCTCTCCGGCAACTGAATGTATTGCAGTGGTTTCGAGAATCTCCTCTGGAGACAAAGGGGGTAAAATAGATGCCAGAGCTTTTGCAAGCATCGTTTTTCCTGTGCCGGGAGGACCGAAAAGAGCGATGTTGTGGCCTCCGGATGCCGCTATAATCAAGCCTCTTTTTGCATGATCTTGCCCTCGTATGTCGTCAAGTAATACGGTGTTTTGGGCAGTTGTTTGCTTTATTTTTGTAGGAGGTGCCGGAATTATATCTCCACCGCGAGCAATTGATGTATCCAAATGATTTATAAGTTGTTTTAAATTTTTTACAGGGAAAACTTTAATCCCTGAAACAAGAGCGGCTTCTGTTGAATTTGCTTCTGGAATGTAAACTTCCCTAAAACCTTGCGCGCGCAATTCACTTACAAGTGGCAAAACACCATTTACAGACCTTAACTCTCCATCTAGAGACAATTCTCCTATAAATGCCTTTTTTTGAGGATTAAAATAAATTTCTTCATTTGCCAACAAAAAAGCAAGGGCTATCGCAAGGTCAAAAATAGGTCCTGTTTTTTTCAAATTTGCAGGGGCTAAAGAAACAACCGTCTTTGCATTTAACTCTTTTGGTGATGTAAAACCAGAATTCTTTAACGCAGAACCAACTCTGTCACGAGCTTCCTCAACCGCCTTATCCGGAAGCCCTACAACTGAAAACGAATTAAGCCCTTTTGAAACATCAACTTCAACAGTAACGATTTCAGCATCAAGTCCGGTCAATTGCGCGCTGAGAGTTTTGGCAAAACTCATAGTGTTTAATCTGCATGCTCAATGCACGTGCTTGCTGCTGGATTTACCAACAATCTTTCCTCTTCTATTTCTTTTCCACACACTTCACAAATTCCATATCCACCGTTTTTCATTTTTTCAAGCGCGTTTTTTACTGCAAGTCTTCGCACTTCTAACTCATCTACAATTGCATTGTTTGTCTGCTCCTCTTCAACTTTATCTGCAAGTATATTTTTATCCTCCGTTTCAGTTGGAACATCAGAAACCCCAGTCCAATCAATATGATCAGCGCTATTGATATGCCCTATGTCAGTAAGCTCAAGCTCAAGCTTAGCCAGCTCTTGTTCAAGTTTTTGCTTTAATTTTTGTTTTAATTCTTGTTCCATACGAGTATAATATCATCTAATTTGCAACTTGCAATCTACCTGTAAGCTCAACAAATGCATTTATATCCGTTGTAAGGAGTACGGTATTTTTATTTATAAACGAATACATTAGTCGTATATCGCCATTATCATCTCTTAAAACTCTCACGCTAAAATTCTTCATAACGGTATCTGTAAATTTATTATGCCCAGACAAAACGGCTGGCTCCACATATTCTCCACCAGGTGAAAATAAAGGCGCCAAATCTTGCTCCATATAATTTTCCCATTTCAAAAAAGCATCAAAAGCATATTCAAAAAGATTGGTTTTCAAAACGAGAAACGGAACATTACCGGTTTGCATTGCAAAAATACCTATTATGTAATTGCCTGTAAATACCGCATCTGTTTTTGTCAGTGTTTTTAAGTCCAGCGCGTTAAGCGCCTGAGAAACCGTTAGTCTAACGGGATAAGTTTCATCCGAATTCTCCATTTTTTGTTGTTTCGTGAGATAAAATTCAATAACAGAACCATCTGAATAATATTTCCCAACTCTAAATTTCGTGAGCTCTTGTTTTAAGATTCTTGCCATTTTATCTGTGGTATCCACTGCCTCAACTCCTTCTGTAAAAATTAAAGAGTGGTACATTTGAGAAACAATTGGTTTTGTTTCATTCTTTAACACATACATATAATATGCTCCCGCAAGTGAAACCGCTCCGATGAGAACAAGAACAAACAAAAGTATTAACATTGCTGTTGATTTATCTGATTGGTTTGTATCTTGATATCTAAATACCGGTCGCCTGGTTTTCTTTTTTTTATCCATTTCAAGTGAGGCCATTTTCATTACCGAAAGCTTATTTTTCTTTACCATTTGCTCAACATCTCCTCTATATGTATGAATTAAAGATTTTGGTCTCGCCTTTCTCAATGTATCGTTCGGTATACCGGCTACATTATTCGCATTTGAAACCTTATCGATATGATTTACTGGCTCTTTTGTTCTTGGAATAATCTTTTCAGCGATTTTTCCGGCATTTTTAACGCCACTTTTTAAAATATCGTTTTTAAAAGAA
>JALSPS010000035.1 GCA_026985835.1 Candidatus Kaiserbacteria bacterium | reverse complement strand
GCCGAGTTTTTTTAAATCTTGCAAAAATAGCTCTGTATTTTCATCGGCTATATTTTTTGCTGTTTTTTTTGTTTTTTTTGCAACTTTTTCAATTTTATCTTCACCATCATCTCCATCATCTGTCAAATGTCCAACATCAGTTATATTTATAACTTGCTTTACTTGGTAATTATTAAATTCAAGAGTCTTTCTTAAAACATCCGCAAAAACATACGCGCGCAAATTCCCGATATGAGCTCTATTGTAAACAGTCGGCCCACAATTATACATTCGCGCTTCACCATCAATAATAGGAATAAATTTTTCTTTTTTCCCAGAAAGCGTATTGTGAAAAAATATATCCGTCATATCCATTTTTTATATTTAAAATAAGCGTACATCATCACAGTGGAAAGAAACATCAAAAACATAACAATCCAAAAATCATAATTATGACCTATTATAGGAATATGCTTTGTATTCATTCCAAAAATTGAAGCAATAAGAGAAAGGGGGAATGTAACGAAAGCCAGAATTGTAAAAATTTTCATAACTTCATTTTGATTTGTAGAGAGAAGGGAATTATTTGTCTCACGAAGCTCTGATAGAGTTTGCCATAAATGCGTTATATGCTTCCGAGCGCGATAATATGTATCCTCAAGATTTCTAACTTTATACTTATATTCTTCGCCAGCAAAATCCACAATAACCTTTTCAAGAGAATTCCAAACATCTTGATGAGGATCAAGGGCATGTTTCAAATTTAAAATATCACGACCAACTTCAGAAAGCGCGCGAACCATTTCTTTCTCATGGCCTCTAAAAATTTCCTTTTCAATAATCTCAAGTTCATCACTAACCTTATCTATATTTGATTCAACCGATTTATACATTTTTTGCGTCAAGGCTATAAATAGATTGATTGGCAAAAACGCTTCCTCATCCGGCAAGGTTTTTAGGGCTTTATAAAATGTATCAAAAGCATGAATATCATCATATCTAACTGTGAGCAAAAAATTTTTTCCAATTACAAAATCAACCTCTTGTTCAGGCTGTTGAATTTTATGCGTATGAACAGGAAAGTGCAAAACAAGATAAAGATAAGAAGAATTTGAATTATCAACACGAGGTTTTAAAGAAGGGGAGGAGAGTTCGTATTTTGTAAAACGAGATAATCCAAGCTCATCTCTAACCTCCTCCAACTCATCATTTGTCGGGGAGAGCATATCCACCCAAATTAAATCTTTATATTTATGTCGTGTTATCATATGTATATTTTAAAACATAACGAAACAATATCAACAACATAAAACAGTAGATAAGATATAAAGGACAAAATATAAAAACATCATTCAAAAGGACATTCATATTATAAAGGACATTATAAGGTTTTACGCTTCTAAAGGACATTTTATAAAGGACATAATATGTCCTTTATAAAATGTCCTTTAGAAATAAAAGTTTTTGTTATAATTTTATTATAAGCTTATTTTACGCGGTATTTTCTTGACTTTTTAATTTTTTAAGGTATATTTCTGGGGCATTTGTTCTTTAGTTTTGTTCTTACTTTTATATTTTTCTCTTTTGTTCTTTCTGCTCTTGAATTTATTATTAGTATAATCAATCATAAAATATGACAGTTAAAAAATTATTTTTTATTGTCGCACTGCTATTTGTACTTCCATCTCTTTCTTCCGCAGCTGTGGATAACTCTCAAATTGAACGCTGTGGAGAGTTTTCAATTTCCTACAATGATTCAAATCCCGGACTGATAAATCAAATCAGACCTATTGCTGTTGGAAACGAAAATGTTGTTTATATCAACCCATCCGAAGGATGCGCAGTTGTTGCGTGGGTCTCAGACAGACCTGCAACAGGAAGAGTGGTATATTCAAATGCAAGCGACTCAGTCAGTCTTGATGCGACAAAGCCAAATTTTGGTTACAAAAACTCAAGCAAATTAAATACGGGCGCTTATGTTGTACATGCAACAGTCCTAAAAAACCTAAAGCCCGGCTCAACTTACAAATACAGGGTAGCTTCCGGATTTACAGTAAATTCTTTACCAACTGTAGGTTCAGAACGAAGTTTTTTTGTTCCAGACATCATTACTTTACCTGTTCCGCAAGTAACTCCGGTTTTTGTTCCTGTTGCTACAACAAACACTCCTAAACCGCAAATAGCTAGCGCGACCGTTGTTAACACACCAATAAAAACAAAAACTGTAAAAACAATTACCTATACCACCCAAACCGTTCCCGCTACGCCAGAGCGAGAAAATCTCAATAACAATAAAGAAAATTTAGCAAACGAAAAAGAAAGTTCAACTTCAACAAACGCTTTATCTCAAGCCACATCAACAACCGAAGTTGATACAATTCCGTCAGTTCTTAATGCTGTTGGCGGATCTCCAATTTCTGAATCTCCATCTTTTTGGCAAAAGATAAAAAGCTTTTTCTTTGGTAAAAAATCATCTGAAAACCAACCTGCATCAAACAATACAGACACAGATGTAACAAAAGAGCCCGAGTTTGCAACATCTTCTACCGTTGTTTCCGATACAGATGTAATGGAGGAAATGACCGAAAATCAAGAATCTGCGCAAATCTCTGATTCTGATGAAAAAGACTTGGTTGCGACATCAACAAATAATGAGATTTCTAATGTGAAAGAACAAATAGAAAATCAAAAATCCGGCTTCATAACCCTCATTCAAAGGCTTGGTTTTTTGGCGCCAACAATCTTTATCTTACTTGTAATCTTGGCAATCCAAAAAATCGCTCTTCCGGTTTTTGGTATTATCGTAGAGCGTCCGCTAACATTCTGGATGTTTTCTGTTATTCTTGTTGCAGTAGCAGCATCATTACTCGGTTATTATAAAATTACTCTTGTAATGATTGCTATATTCCTCGCATTCCTTGCTTGGTTCTTACTTTCAGAAGCAATTGAAGAAGAAGAAAATGCTCACAAAGAAGAGAAAGAGAATCCAAAGATAGCCGATAATTCATAAACCTAAATTAAAGAACTACAGAAAACGCGCTTTGAGCCTCGCTCAAAGCGCGTTTTCCACAAAAAAATTTTTAATAATCCACAATTTTGTTATACTCGTTCATAGTATCAACCAAGAAAGGAGGGTAGATAGAATGTGTAAAGTTAAATATGCATGCGGATTTTGTGGTTTGAAGCTGGTGATTTTCCGTAATGGAAATGAAGGCGATATGATTTGCCCGATATGCAAATCAAATTCGTTGTCTGTTATCGACAAACAGCCATGTCAACCGGCACCAAAATCCCAAGCGCAGTGGAAACCAATAACAGCTATGGCTGGCAAAAAAAATTAACGAAAACAAGAGGGGTGCGAGCACCCCTTTTCTTCTGAAAAAAATGGTTATAAATTGAAATGTTGACTTATTAAACAAAAGAGAGTATAAGTGAATATGATTATTAGAAATTTATTAGTTAACAATGTGCGTATGAATACATACAATTTTAGATTATTAGACTTTATTAAACTCAAAGGCATTGCGATGGTCGTGATTGCAATAGCCTTTTTTGCGTTTGCAGGTAGCGCAGACGCGGCGATAACTCAATTTGAGGTTACTTCACCAAACGGTGGGGAATATTTAAATGGTGTGCAAACCGTTACATGGAATTGTGATGATGATGGAACAACACCAAAGTGTTCCGATACCACGATCTCAAATATAGTGTATTCTACTGATGGCGGTGCCAGTTATACAGAGACAGCGGTGGATGA